>CACZRH010000106.1 GCA_902783455.1 uncultured Lachnospiraceae bacterium
AGTACTGTCTGAAAAAAAGGAATCGCCCCAGACTTCATCAAACAAAACCTCTTTTTTCACGATTGTATTTTTATGGCGGTACAGGCATTCAAGGAGTGCATATTCCTTGGCTTTTAAACCGATTCTCTCACCATCCAAAATCACGGACATCGTCGGCTCATCCAGCTCAAAATAAGCTGATTTTTCCTTTTCATGTGCATGATCTCCAACCTCATGCCCGCAATGGTCACAGATAATCCCGTCTGCTGTGCCTTCCCTTGAAGCACTTGCTGCCTCTGATTTTACTTTTTCCATCTGTTCCACGCGTTTTAGATTCACTTTAACCTTTGCAAGCAGAACAGACAGGCTGTAAGGCTTTTTCACATAATCATCTCCGCCGACGGAGAGTGCGATCAGCACATCATCATCGCTCTGACGGGCACTAACAAAGAGAATCGGAAGCTGCATTTCTTCTCTTAACTTTTTGCATACATCGAACCCTGTGCCGTCGCCAAGGTTAATATCAAGCAAAATCAAATCCACGCTGTTCTCTTTTAAAAAAACGAAACACTCCGCTCCGCTCTCCACAAAGGCGGTTTTTACTTCAAACATGTTGAAGTATTCCGTTGTCATCTTTGCAAGTTCTGTTTCGTCATCAACAATTAAGCAGTTATAATGCATCTTAATCTCCTTGCTTGGATTATTCCTTTTCAGAATCCGTTAAGAAAGAATATAACACCTGTGTGCATAAACAAAATAATGGTGACAGACACCTCCCGGGCATCTGCCACCTTTTATTTTATCAGATTTTTCAATACCTGACACCTGTTTTTTACTCTGCGATGAGAATTTTATAAGCTTCGATTTTTTTAATTCTTCTTGCTTCGAATACCGCAAAGAGGAAGGATATTGCCACTATTCCGACTCCGACTGCCGCAACTCCCGGGATCGGAATTACAAAGTTTGCTTTCATGATTCCGAAAGAACTCATCATCATATTCATATACGGATTCGCAGCGAAGTAGGATACTACGGAGAATACCAGTACCGATGCGATAATCGGAGGCATGAAGCTTAGAGCCGTCTGAAGAATCAGATTATCCGAAGTATATCCGATTGCTTTCAAAACACCGTAATCTCTGCGTTTGGTATATAAGAACGCTTTGATTAACAGGAACAGTACCAGCAGAATGACAGCGGCGGATATAGCGCAGACTAAAACCAGCATTAAAGCCGCGATGCTCTTAAACGTGGTCATGGAGCCTTCTATAACTTCCCAGAAATTCACGGTTCCGACAATATGATCCCCATACTCTTCGGTGCAGTCATCCAATACGTTCTGCACAACTTCCTTGTCATCACAATCGAAATTATAAGCTGCCGGTGCGTAGGTAAAATCAATCAGGTGCTCTGCTGCCTTTATGGAGAGAAGTGCTTCCTTTCCGTCGTTGTTGGTGGTCTGTAAAAGACCGGTGATTAAATAAGTGTATTTTTCGTCGCCGTATTCCAGCTTTATTTCATCCCCAATCTGATAGCCGTATTCCTTTGCAAACTTACCGCTGACAGCAATCTCATTGTCATACTCCGGAAATCTTCCGTTGTAAATAACATTCTGATTCTTTAATTTGGACGGCTGATCCATGATATATGACCAGAGCTTGTCTTCCTTTCCTACATAAAGGTAGGTGTTCATTATATTACGTACATTGGTAATGTCTTCTCTGGATTCCAGATACTCAAACACTTCCTCTTTCTTTTCGTAATCTGCCGTTACAACACCACCGCAGATTTCAAAGGAAAGCATGTCAAGCTTCGGATTGCGGTTGAAGTTTTCAAACATCAAAATCGAGATTACACAGAGGAAAACAATGACACCTGTAACAATGAACGTGATTACGTTCTGACGCATGTTTCCAAACATGGTCTTTAATGCAAGGCTTACATTTAAGCCGGTTGCCGCACGGTCCAGACGGACACGGTTTTTCTTAAAATTGTGCGCTGCCACACCGTCACGAAGTGCGATAATCGGATCGATTCTTTTGATTCTGCGAACCGAAAGAACCGTTACCAATAAGATATAGAATACTACAACCACGAATGCAATTGCGGTAGGCAGAATGCTGAAAGATACATGGAACGGTACACCCATCTGTACCACTACGAACTGTGCAATCACGGGCATTACCAAATAGGATAACAAAACGCCGATGGCACTTCCCAAAACACCCAGTACACCGAACATTAAAAACAGGGATGCCTTGATATTGCCGGAAGTATATCCAATGGCTTTTAAAGCGCCGATGGTCTTCATATTCTCCTTAATGTAATTGGTGATGCAGTTTACAAGCATCATAATGATGACAAGCAAAACCAGGATGCTGACTGCCAGGAAGGAAATCGCAATGATTAAGGACATAAAGGTTCTTCCTGTGATGACGGAAGTAAGACTTACGCTGTTTACACTCGTATTGCTGTTTACTTTTAAAAGATCGTTGCTGACGCGAATGGCGAACTTGGAATTCTTTACGCCGTCTTTTAACACATAGGTAACCACGATTGTTTCCTGTGTCGCCCCGTCACGTTCAAAAATCTCTTCATGGGTTGCATCATCCACAATAAACTCATACGTTCCGTTGTTGTTGCAACCGTAATAGGTTGTATTCGTAAACCCTTTTACCGTTAAATCATATTTCTTTCCTAGAAGCTCGAAGGAATAAATATCTCCGATTTCATTACTGTGACTGGTATAAAACTGGTAGGGAAGATAAATGAAGTTCTCTTCAATGGTGCTGTCTTCGGTTACGATTTCGGTTCTGGCAACCTTTTTATTTAATGCCTCTGAATCGCTTACCTGAATATTCATTACAACCTTTCCGTCTCCGAACGGAACGGATATATGAGGATAGCATAAACAGTGATATGCTTCGTATTCCTTCACGTCACCGTCCATCAGTTCTTCGATATATGCATCGTCAATACCGGTTAAGTCATCGGTCAGTCGTAAGAATCCGTCCCCGGCATTTAACCTTTTTGCTTCGCGCTCCACGGTCGGATAAACATCCGTGAATAAAAGAAGCGATGAGGAAATCAGCATGGCTGCAAGAATCATTAAGAAAAACAGTCCGATGCTTGTTGCTTTGTTTTTGCGAAAATGGGAGCCTGTAAGCAGTTTGATTTTTTCCATACTTACCACCCCATCTTTCCTAAGAAGTCACGAAGTTTCTGATGACGTTCACTGTCTCCCGATACATATGCACCAAGATCACATTCGCCTGCAATCTCACCATCCTTTACATAGAGGATTCTGTTTCCTCTTCTTGCAGATGTGATGTCGTGGGTTACCATGACAATGGATTGTCCCTGCTCGTTAAATTTGGTCAGCGCATTCAGCACGTCACGCCCCGTCTGGGAATTTAACGCTCCTGTAGGCTCGTCAGCAAATACCATGCTCGGATGATTCACAAGTGCTCTTGCAATGCCGACTCTCTGTGCTTCACCGCCGGAAATCTGGGTTGGAAATTTATTCCAGAGTTCTTCTTTAATATCAACGGATTCTAAAATCTCTTTCGCCTTTGCGGTAACTTCTTTCTTATTCTTATTGATCAGTAATCCGGCTGCTAAAACGTTATCCAAAACGGACATGGAATCAATCAGATATGTCTGCTGGAAAACAAAGCCGCAGTATTTTCTTCTGAAAAGCGCAAGCTCGTCGGAGCTTAATTTCGTAATACCGGTATCGCAGAAATTCACCTCACCGAAGGTGGGACGATCCATCCCGGACAAAGCATAAAGCAATGTGGATTTTCCTGCACCGGATGCTCCCATAATAATCGTGAAATCTCCCTCTCTGATTTCGAGGTCGATATTTTTAAGGACATGCGTCTGCTGTCCTCCGTTTGAAAATGTCTTGCAAAGCTGTTTGGTTTCGATAATATTTTTCATGGATTTCTCCCTCCTTACAAGACACAGTTTATCGAATTAATTCTTAAGTGCCTTTAAGGAAGTCTTAAAAAGTTCTTAAATTATTGACACTGGGGGACGGGGATGTTGTGTCATTTTTTCAATAAAAATACCTTTGCCGTAAACCCGCTCTCTCCGGATTCAGCACTCGCAATTTCCAGTTTGCCGCCCATTTCGTTAAGGAAATACTCCGTCAGATAAAGTCCCAGCCCTGCTCCGTCTTTATCGGAGGCATTGCTGCCACGCTTGTATTTTTCTTTTAAAAGCGGGAGTTCCTCGGGTTTTACTCCGGGGCCGAAGTCTTTCATTTCAATAATAAGATAATTTTCTGTAAGCGAAGATTTCAATTCAATTTCGGTATCAGCGTATTTATAAGAATTCATAAACAGGTTGTCAAAAACCTGCTGCAGTCGAAGTTTGTCAATCATGACTTCGCAGGAAGGTACAGAGTATAATGTTTCTGCGACACCATTGCTCACGACAGGCATAGCCTTCTTTCGGTAATCCGCATTTTTTAATAGTGCTTCTACCACCGACGACGGCTGTTTTACAGGATTTACCGCAATCTGTGTGGCATCCTGAATACTCGAATTAAAGAGATTGTCGGTCAGTGTCGTAATCTGGTCCGCCTTTTCATTAATCACATAAAAATACTCGCGTGACTTTTCGTCCTTTGCAAACTCATATCCAATTTCCGAGGAAGACTTAATCGAAGCCACAGGTGTTTTGATGTCATGGGAAAGTTTGGCAATCGTCTCCTTCTTTTCATCGTTTGCCTTTTTCTCCGCAATCTGTGCTTTTTTTAATTCGGACCGCATTAAATCAAATGCCTCCGTAAAAGCTCCGAACACATGCCCTTTATCCACATCCAGCGGCACATCGAGATTGCCTCCTGCGATTCGAATAGCAAAACTGTTCATTTTTTGAAAGGGCTTCAAAATCGTATTATTTAAATAGATATAATATGCACAGATGAAAGCCATCTGAAGCGCTGAAAAAACAATCAATACACACATCAAATCTTTCTTCGCTCTTTCTGTCCGCAGCGAAGACTGGTTGTAAATCAGAATTTTACCGGCCGGTTTCCCGTCCACGGTAATATCAAGAATGGTGTCATTATTACGGATTGCTTCATTTACGGAAGTGGATAAATCATCTATTGAAACCGCAGAGTTCCCTGCCTGAAACAGTACTACACCTGTAGTATCAATTAACGAATACGGTAATGAGGTCTTATATTGGGAAGAATCTTTGAAATTGTCCTCGATGCTTTTCACACATTCATTGACAGCCACCGTATCCTGACCATCGTCACGGATACCACGGATAATGAAAAAACAAAGACCGATCTCTACCAGAAATGTTAAGATTATTAAAATGAGAAAAGGGAATTTTTTCATTTTCCCTCCTCTGTTTCATAGCGATAGCCTTCCTTCCACACAGTGATGATTCTGTGCGGATTCTGCGGATCTTCCTCAATGGCTTCCCGAACTTTTCTTACATGCACATTCAAGGTTCCGTCCGATGTAAACTTATCGTTCCACACATTGTCGAAGATCTCCTGCTTGGTTATAAGACGGTTTGCATTATCCGTCAGATATTTTAAAAGGGAATACTCAAGAGAAGTCAGTTTCTTCTCTTCCCCCGAATGGAATACCTTTTTATTCACGTAGTCGATGGTAAGATTTCCGTCCACAAACTCTTTCTTCGTCCCGGAAACTTTCCCGTCAGCACCCGAAGAATCCGAAGAATCCAAACCCGCGCCGTAACGTTTTAATACCACGCGGACCTTAGCAAGCAATACGCCGAGTGAATACGGCTTCTCAATATAATCATCACCACCGATGTTTAAGGCTATGATTTTATCATCATCCGTATTTCTTGCGGAGATAAAAAGAATCGGAATATTCTTCGATTCTCGGATTTTTTTGCAAAACTCAAACCCGCTTCCGTCACCCAGATTGATATCCAGCAAAAGAAGTGACGCATCATTTTCTTTGAAAAACGCCTCCGCTTCGGCAACGCTATATGTCACAAACGTTTTTACATCAAACATGTTAAAATACTCGCCGGTATTACGTGCAAGCACTTCTTCGTCATCTATTATCAGGCAGTCATAGTTCATGATGATTCCCCTCCGTATGCAGCGAAAACTCCCTTATAAAAGGAGCCGATTTTGTCAGACATAATCATTTCTCTAAACAAGTAAAATTATACCAAATTAACGTAAAAATGGGTACCTGATACTTTTAGAAGTACCGGTACCCAAAATGACACAACATCCCCGTCCCCTTGTGTCATTCTTCCGTAATCATCTTTACGGGTTCAAGATTTTTGATTCTGTTGCCGTTGATCCAGGAAACAAGCATTGCTACACCGAAGATGACCACAATTACCCCGATATAAGCAACCGGCGATAAGCTGAATGCCACCCTTCGGAAGCCGAAAATCGTAAACATCAAAAGCATAACCTTGCCTCCGAAGAACGTTACCAGAATCAGTCCGAGTACAATTCCGATCGAAATTGCCGGCACATTTGAAAGCATCACCTGAGTAATCAGCTGATTCGAAGTAAACCCGAGAGCCTTGTTCACGCCTAAGTTTCTCCACTCTTTCGTAATTCTGGTACGGATTAAGAGTGCTTCTGCCAGTGCCACGATGAATGCAGTAACCAGCATGATGATTACCATGATGGCTGCCATGGATGTTTTAAGCATCGTGAACAGTCCGCCGGTGGATGCATATTCATCGGTAAGTTCAACATCCGGATAAATATCCTTGAATTCTTTCTCAAGATCTGCGAAGGTATATCCCTCCTTCAAATTTATACGGACATTTACATCGTTCGGTATTCTTCCGACTCTTTCATACGCTTCCGTTGTCATATATGCCATCATACCCATGTTGTTAAAGGTCTGCATGATTCCGGTAATTAAGTAGGACGCTTCTTCTTCCCCGTTTCTTACGATAATCGTATCGCCGACTTTCTTTCCGAGACTTGTTGCTGCACTCGTGCCAAGGGCCATTTCGTTTTCATACGCAGGCCACCTTCCTTCCACCATCATCTCCGGTCTCATAAGCGATGTATCGGAAATGGTTCTGGTAGTGATGGTCTTAACCTTCTTTCCGGAAATATAATCCAAAGATAACCAGTTTTCATAATGAATCCGGTCGACACATTCAAAGGCTTTCACCGTCTCAAACATATTCAAATCGCCGGAAAAATCGGCATCATTGATATCGAGACCGGAAATCCGAAGGAGTGCATCCACGTCTTTTCCCATATTCTC
>CACZRH010000107.1 GCA_902783455.1 uncultured Lachnospiraceae bacterium
GTTCTTCCAAGCAAAATGTTACCGGAAATTCGAGGATTTCAAAAAGCTCGGAAAGACCATTCTTTTCGTAAGCCATGATTTAAGTTCGGTATCGAAATACTGTGACAGAGTCATTTTGTTGAATCAGGGCGTGAAACTCGGGGAAGGCTCTCCGAAGGAAATGATCGACGTATACAAGCAGGTTTTGGTCGGGCAGTACTGTGAAAAACAGGAATCCGATGAAGAAGTCAAGAATGCGGTGGAAGCGGTTTTAAGCAAAGGCTTAAATCCGGAAACACTCGAATACGGTTCGAAAAAAGCAGCGATTACCTCCTGTCATGTGACGGACGAAAAGGGACGGGAATCGAATGCCATTATTAAGGGGAATGATTTTACCGTCCACATGGAAGTGGAGGCGTATGAGGAGCTGCAGGCGCCGATTTTTGCATTTACGATTAAGAATGTCCGCGGAACGGAAATAACCGGAACGAATACCATGTTTGAAAAGACCTTTTTGGAACCCATGCATGCGGGCGAAAAGAAGGAGATTACCTTTAAGCAGCACATGAATCTGCAGGGCGGGGAATATCTTTTGTCCTTCGGACTGACCGGTTACGAGGGAAGCGATTTTACCGTATATCACAGACTTTATGATGCAATTAATTTATCGGTGGTATCCGATAAGGATACGGTCGGATTCTATGATATGGAATCCGAGGTGAAGGTTCGGGATATTACCTGAAAAAATCGGAAAAAGGATTTACGGCGATTTTAAAAGGAAATTCTAAAAGAGGATTTGCGGAGGAAACGGATACGGAAACGACAAAGACGATCGGTAAAATCATACTGGATGAACGGTTCTACGAAGGCGTTGACCGGTATTCCGACGGTGTAATCGAAGACGAGCTTTTGGAGATTGCAAAGAATCATTCAAAAGAGGAATTTCGTTCGATTACAGAAGAGAAGAAGAACTGGCCCGTACTCTATCATTTTTCGCCGTTCCGCGAAAATATCGTGGAATGGATTCCGCTTTCAAAAGAGGATAAGGTACTGGAAGTCGGGTCCGGTTGCGGTGCCATCACGGGTACGCTTGCGAAAAAAGCGGGGAGCGTAACCTGTATCGATTTATCCGATAAACGAAGTCAGATTAATGCATACCGATTGCAGAATACGGATAATGTCCGGATTATGGTCGGAAACTTTAAAGATGTGGAGACCGCACTTGAGCGCGATTTTGACGCCATTATGCTGATTGGGGTTTTCGAATACGGCATCGCTTATATAGATACCGACAATCCTTATGAGGATTTTTTACGGATTTTATTAAAGCATTTAAAACCGGGCGGAAGAATTTATATTGCCATTGAGAATAAAATGGGTCTGAAGTATTTCGCCGGCTGCACCGAGGATCATGCAGGGCGGTATTTCGAGGGACTGGAAGGATATCCCGGCGGCGGTGTTGCGAGAACGTTTACAAGAAAAGGGCTTGAAAAAATATTTCATGCATGCGGCGTAGAGGAATACTCCTTCTACTATCCGTATCCCGATTACAAATTCCCGCATACGATTTTTTCGGACGAAATTCTTCCGAAAAAGGGCGAACTGCATGACAATATCCGTAATTTCGACCGCGCGCGAATGATTTTGATGGATGAGACGAAGGTATTTGATACGGTGATTGAAGAAGAGGAATTTCCGCTTTTTTCCAATTCGTATCTGGCGATTATCGGTCCCGAGGTGAAGCAGAAGCTGATTAAGTATTCCAACGACAGGGATGATAAATTCGGAATCTGCACAACGATCGAAAAAGAAAATGACGGATATATCGTAAAAAAACGTGCCGTATCGGATGCATCGCTTGCACATATTGCAGCGATTGAAAATGCCTATCATGATTTGTGTATCCGTTTTGACGGCTGTCAGGTTTCCTTTAACAAATGTCAAAGAATTGCACCGGATACGCTTTCCTTTGAATTCCTTCCCGGAATTACATTGGAAGAACTATTGGATGATGCTCTTCGCAAAAATGATAAAGATGCTTTCATGGCGTTTTTTAAGCGTTATGAAGATATTGTTTCCTACAACGAGTCGGAACCGGTTACGGATTACGATCTTATTTTCCAGAACATTCTTGTAAACGGGGATGAATGGAGCGTGATTGATTATGAGTGGACCGTTTCGGAAACGATTCCCGCGAGAGAAATGATTCAAAGGGCATTATGGTGTTATATCCAGGGCAATCAAAACCGTGAAGTCATTAAGCCGTGGTGCCTGCCGGAAAATGATTTCGGGAATGTCGTAAACAGGGAAAAAGAGTTCCAGAGAAAGGTCCAGGGCAATCATCCGGCACTTAGTGTCATTCGCCACGTAATCGGAAAAGCGGCGTTTTCGCTTGATTATATGCTTACGGAAAGCGGAGACTTTCAGCATGCAATTCAGATTTATGAAGATTTCGGCAATGGTTTTTCGGAAGAAAATTCCTATTTTGTGACGGATTATCTTCAGACCGGAAAAGAAGTATCTGTTCAGATTCCGTTAAAAAGCGGGCTTAAGAGACTTCGGATTGATCCGGGAAACAAACCGGCAATCGTGATTGTCCGTGCGTTGCAGACAGGAACAACGGATCTTTCCTATCTTCTTTCCAAAAAGGATTTTTTAAAACGGGATACCAACGGAAAGAGGCTTTTATCAAACGGATATTTATTTACGAACAATGATCCGCATTTTGCGTTTAGTATACCGCAGAATCTGATTTCGGATTCCGAAGAAGTTAAGATTAATCTGCAGATGCGGATTGAGCAGCTGTCCGCGGATGCGGCATCCTATTTAAATTAAGGATTATAAAGGGGATAGATGGGTTTCCTGAAAGAGACAGCCAGAAAGATTCTGATGGCGCCTAGAAAAAAAGAATATGATGCAAGACTTTTTGACCTTAGCAATTCCTATGATGTCTATATGCGCGAACAGGAAGAAAAGCTGAATGCCATGGCAAAAAATGCCGGGGAATTAAAGCTTTCGGCAGAGATTATTTCATTGGAGGAAGGCATTCAAAAAAGTGACGCGGATATCAGTATTTATGTAAGTAAATCCGGCATTCTCTCCGGTACGGCGGAGACGGAAATCCGAAAGGCATTTGAGCAGCATCCGGAAGTATTGCTTATGTATGCGGATGAGGATACGGTTTTTGCAAAGGATTCCGTCTGGGACAGTATGAAAAAGAAAGGGGTTCCGGTTTCGGCAAGAAGCAATCCGAGACTGAAATCCATGTATTCTCCGGAAACCTTGATTTCTCATTTTTACATGGGCAATATTGTGGCCGTAAGAAATCAGGGAACGGAAGAATTTGTCTTAAAAGAAGGGGAAAGCCTTTATTCGTTTGTGCTTCGTAATTTGCGAAATTTTACGGAAGAAAATGTATATCATCTTCCGCTGATTCTGCTTCATATGCATCGTCTTCCGGGGGAAGTGCCGATGGTATTCGACGAAGGCATACCGGAAGAAAAACAGGAAATTCTAAGAAATCTTGGAATGCAAGTTCATTTTGAAAAGAGCAGTTATCAGCCGGATTATTATACCGAAGAGGATTTAAACCGCCTGTATCCGGTTTATGAAACGGCAAAGGAGAATCTTTTATCCGTGATTATTCCTTCCAAGGATAATCCGGAGGTTTTGCTTCGATGCATCGAATCCGTGAAGATGGCGGAACAGGAGCTTTCTTTTGAAATCATTGTCGTGGATAACGGAAGCAGTGAAAAGAATCGGAAAATTCTTGAAAAAGCTTCGGCTGAGCAGTCTTTTTTATACATCTACGAAAAAGAAGAATTTAATTTTTCCAGGATGAATAACCGCGGCGTTGCAGCATCAAAGGGAAATCTTCTGCTAATGCTTAATGACGATATGGAAATGATTACACCGAACGCTCTAAGCATTATGGCCGGACAACTTTTGCAAAACGGTGTCGGAATTGTGGGCGCAAAGCTTTTATATCCGGACAGCTCCGTAATCCAGCATGTCGGCATTACCAATGCGGTGGACGGACCGGTGCATAAGTTTATCGGAAAAGATGACCGAAATCTTATGGATTATAAACGAAACCGTTTCGTGCATAACTGTATCGGTGTTACCGGGGCGTGCCTGATGTTAAGGCGAAGCGATTACGATGCGGTGGGCGGCCTGAAAGAAGATTTGCGTGTTGCCTATAATGACGTGGATTTATGCTTCAGCATCCGGGAGCAAAAGAAAAGATGTGTATTAAGACCGGACTGTGTTTTTTATCATCATGAATCCCTAAGCCGCGGAGCGGATCATTTATCGGATGAAAAATTAAAGCGTCTGGCCGTGGAACGTAAACAGCTATACAACATGCATCCCGCCACATACCTTAGCGATCCGTATGAAGGGATGGCTATGGCGGGCGGTACGGAGCTTTCCTTTGATACCGAAAACAGATTTGAAAAACGGGAAGGGGAACGACCGAAGAAAACCGATTTTGATTACCGGCAGTATCCCGAAGGAATTATCGTTCATTTCGACCGTTTGGAAAAAGAGGAACTTGCATTGGTGGACGGAGAGCAGTTTTATGTCCTGCAGGGATATCACGTGGTTCCGAGAATTGACAATATGCGGTTTCGGTTTTACATGGTATTCGAAGGCAGTAAGGAAAAATACGTAATGCCGATGCCGGGGTATCTACGAATGAATTTGGAAGGCGGCTATCCCGAAGCGACCAATTTGAAATTGTCGGGTTTCTGCAATTTTGTAACCGAAAAGGAACTGCTGCCGGACCGTTATGATATCGGCATTTTTGCGGATGACTGTTTAAAGAAATTATATTTGTATCAAAGAACAAAACAGGTTCTGGTGATAGAAGGTTCAAAGACCGATGGATGAAAAAGAAGAGCTGTTATATCTTAGAAAACAGTGTAAACAATTAAAACAGGAAAACAGAGAGCTTGCTTCTAAACTTGCGATGACGGAGGCCTCCAAAGAGGAGACGGAAGAAAATCTTGCCAGGATCAAAAACAGTTTTGCATGGAAAATGGCGAAGCCGTTAAGACTTTTAAGAGTCGGAGTTGTCCGTTTGGGGTATTATAAAACTCCGGGCAATATCATGGCCAAGGTAAAATACAAAAAGCAGCTTAAAAAAGCCTATGTCCTTTTGGGCAGTGCATCTTTTCCGGATGAAGCAAAACGAAGGGAAGAAGAAAGCAGGATTTTTGATCGGAAAATAACTTTTTCGGTGCTGGTTCCGCTTTATAATACCCCGGAAAAATTTCTGCGGGACATGATTGACTCCGTTTGTAATCAGACCTACAAGGACTGGGAGTTATGCTTAGCGGACGGATCGGATGATGCGCATGCTTACGTCGGAGAAATCTGTCGCAAATACGCAGAGGCGGATCAAAGAATCCGATATCAGAAGCTTGAAAAGAACGAGGGAATTTCCGGTAATACCAATGCATGTTACCGAATGGCAACGGGCGATTATATCGGACTTTTCGATCACGATGATATTCTTCATCCTTCGGCATTTTATGAATACCGCAGGGCAATTGAGGAAAAGAATGCGGATTATGTCTATTGTGATGAGGCAACCTTTAAAGGGGATTCCATCAACGATATGATTACGCTTCATTTCAAGCCGGATTACGCTCTGGATACGCTTCGTGCCAATAATTACATTTGCCACTTCAGTCTTTTTTCGAAAGAACTGTTGTCGGAAACGGAACTGTTTCGTACCGCATTTGACGGAAGCCAGGATCATGACATGATTTTAAGACTTACCTCGCTTGCGAAGAATGTGGTGCATGTGCCGAGAATTCTCTATTACTGGCGCGCCCATGCGGGAAGTGTGGCAAGTGACATCAATGCCAAGTTCTATGCCGTGGATGCCGCAAAAAGAGCGGTGGATGATCATTTGAACCAATACGGTATTTATAATACGATTATTACCAGTACCAGAGCGTTTGAGACGATTTTCCGTCTGCAGTACGAGATTACGACGGAAGGGAAGGTTTCTTATATTCTTCCGGTTTTTCCGTGGGATCAGTCGTATAAGCAGACGATAGATGCCCTTCGGAAAACCGATGAGGAAATCGAAGAGCTGATTCTGGTTTGTGCCATGGATGCGGATGAGGAACAAAGCGTAAAGGATTTGATTTCCGATCTTCCGTTTGCAAGGACCGTCCGGGCGGATAAAAACTTAAATTATCCGGTATATTTTAATATCGGTGCGAAAGAGGCAAAGGGAGAGTATCTTCTGTTCTTAAGACCCGGAATCCGGCCGATTACCGGTAATTTTGCCGAAGAGCTTTTGATGTATGTGCAAAGGGACGATGTCGGTGCAGCGGGCGGAAAGTATCTGTTCGCGGATAAGAAAATCCAGCATGCGGGACTGATTCTGGGGCTCGGGGATCAGGGCTGTGTCGGGAATGTACACTATGGCTGTGAATATACGCATATCGGATACATGGGAAGACTCTGTTATGCGCAGAATATGACTGCAGTATCCGGCGCCGCGATGATGGTAAAGGCAGCCGATTTTGAACGGCTGGGCGGATTTGATGAAAGCCTCGGAAGATTTTACTACGATGCGGATTTCTGTTTAAGGCTTCGGGACTTGGGAAAACTGAATGTATTCACTCCGTTTGCGGAAGCATATTATGAGGAGATTCCGTATACGCCGCTTCCGTCCAATGAGGAGGATGCGATTTTGCTACAGAAGGAAAGTCAGGCATTTAAGGAGCGCTGGAAGAAGGAACTGGAAGCGGGAGATCCGTACTACAATCCGAATTTTTCGCTGAAATATTTGGATTACACGTTAAAAATCGTGAAAGACTGACGGAAATACCGCAGTGAGAAATTAATAGAAAAATTAA
>CACZRH010000108.1 GCA_902783455.1 uncultured Lachnospiraceae bacterium
AGATGTTCCAGGCTAAGAGTGATCCGATAAATGCATTTCCGAGACCTGCCCAGGTACTCGATAATCCGAAGTTCCATCCGAACTGTCCGGCATATCCGACAAAAATAACTGCCGAGAAATACGATGTTCCGAAAGCGAATGCGGTAAGCCAGGGACCTACGCTTCGTCCGCCCAAAACGAAACCGTTGACATCTGTTGCTTTCTTTCTTGTATAAACTCCGACTCCGATCATGACTGCGAAGAAGCATACAAGAAGAATTGCGGTGAGTATTTTCATAAAATTCTCCTTACTGCCGAATCTTGGCAATTGCAAAATAATTTAGCGCTTTAAAGTGTTACGCTTTGCTGCTTTAAAGTAGCATAGTTTTTTGAAAATGTCAATAAAGAAACTGATATAAATAAGAAATGACACACGGGGACGGGGACAATGTGTCAAAAAATAAAATGATTTCAAAAAGGAAAAAAAAATAAGCACCAATCCCATGGCTCCTATGTCCACAAAACCGGTGCTACGTGCGCGATCAGGGGCTCGAACCCTGGACACCCTGATTAAGAGTCAGGTGCTCTACCAACTGAGCTAATCGCGCATGGCTTTTTTTAAAGCGCAAAATGAATTATATTATAAAAATTCGGGCTTTGCAAGTATTTTTTTAAAAAAACCGCATTATTCCCGATATAACAGGTTTGCAAGGGTGGCAAATTCCTCTAAAGTAAAGGTTTCTCCGCGTACGGTTTCCGGTTTTCCCATCTGGATTAAGGCATTTCGGACGTCTTCTTTGGTGACGCCGGGAAGTCCGGCATTGGACAAACCGTTGATTAAAGTTTTGCGGCGTTGCTGAAAACTTGCCCGGATGATTGCAAACAGGAAGGTTTCGTCCTTTACTTCCACAGGCTTTTGTTTATGCAGGGTCATGCGGATGACGCTGCTTTCTACTTTGGGTTTCGGAATAAAGCAGTTCGGCGATACCACGGCAATTACTTCTGCTTTGGAATAGAACGCGACAGACAAAGAGAGTGCACCGTAATCCTTGCTTCCGGGACCGGTCTGCATGCGCTCGGCGACCTCTTTTTGTACCATTACCGTGATACTTTCAAGCGGAACAAGGCTCTCAAAAAGGCCCATTACTATCGGTGTCGTGATATAGTAGGGCAGGTTTGCAACCACCTTAATCGGACGGCCTTCATTATATTCTTCCGCAAGCGCGGCGATATCCACTTTCAGAATATCCTTATTGATAATCGTAACATTGTCGTATTCCGAAAGGGTGTCATTCAGAATCGGTATTAATGAATTGTCGATTTCCACCGCAATGACCTTACGTGCACGTTCGCAAAGGTACTGCGTCATCGTTCCGATGCCGGGACCGATTTCGAGAACACAGTCCTCATCCGTGATTCCGGCAGCATCTACGATTTTCGTAAGGATGTGGTCATCGATTAAAAAATTCTGGCCGAAATTCTTTCGAAAGTTGAAATTGTATTTTTCCAAAACCGCAATGGTGCGGCCCGGATTGCCTAAATATGCCATATTTCTTTCCTCATTTTGACACAAGGTGACGGGGTTGTTGTGTCACTTTTTTGACACCCGATATACTTTCAAAGCATTTTCATAAGTAATCCGCTCCACTTCCTCCACGGAAATCCCTTTGATTTCTGCAATCCGACTACATACGTAGTTTAAATAGGAAGAGTCGTTGCGCTTTCCGCGAAAGGGAACGGGCGCCATGTAAGGGCAGTCCGTCTCAATGACGATGCGCTCCATCGGGCACATCAAAACGACATCCGGAAGCTTTCGGGCATTTTTGAAGGTTAGGGCTCCGCCGATTCCGATATAAAATCCCAGCTCCAAAGCTTCTCTTGCAATTTCGGGCGGATAGGAAAAGCAGTGCATGATCCCGCCGCATTCGGCAATTCCGGATTCTTTTATAAGGTCCATGGTGTCCTTCGCCGCATCCCTGGAATGGATGACAACCGGAAGATTTAAGGATTTCGCCAAAGCAAGCTGGCCGGCGAAAGCCTTCTTCTGGATCTCCCGCCCCGGGTCCTCGTAGTAGTAATCCAGACCGATTTCCCCAATCGCAACGCACTTCGGATTTTTGGACAATTCCGTCAATTTTTTCGCTGCGATATCGCCCCATTCTGCTGCATAATCCGGGTGAAGCCCCACCGCGGCATACATATTCGGGTACCGGTCGGCGAAAGCGATGCTTTGTATGCTTCCTTCCATGCTGGCTCCGATATTGGTCAGCATATATCTGCCTGAATTCAGGAATCCGTTCAGGAGTTCCTCGCGGTCCGGATCAAAGGCTTCATCATCGTAATGCGTATGGGTATCAAAAATCATGAAAATTCTCCTTTTCCTGTCTGATTATATCGAAATCGCCCCAATCACGCAATGTGAATAAATTTGTTAACAAATTGTAATAAAATTGTAATATTTTTATTAATTTGCCCAAAAACAGGGCTTTCTGCTTTGACATCAAATGGGAAATTATGGTAAACTATACAGTGTATTTTTGTGGGAAAAATTGGGAAAATTAAGATAGATTTCATGGGATGATACGAGATTAGACTGAGGTGAACTCTTTTGGATAAATATGAAAGCAGGCTTCGGATTGAGGAAATTGAGAAGCTGAAGAAGAAGAAGCAGTACAAGGAGGCCGCGCGCCTTGCTGATACGATAGAATGGTACCGAATCAAAAATGCAGTAACACTATATAAAGTAGCTGACCTATATAAAATAGTCCGGGATTATACTAAATGCAGAGATTTGCTGGAACTGGCATACGACAGGAGCCCTTACGCGAAGAATGTCGTATTTTCTTTGTGTGAGGTTTGCCTGGAATTCGGTGATTTCGAAGCGGCAACGGAGCATTATAAGGAATATGTGGCGCTTGCCCCGGATGATGCCGGTGTCTGGGTATTGAAGTATAAAATGTTAAATGCCCTGGAAGCCGGTATTGACGAAAGAATCGAAATTCTCGAGACATTAAAAAAGATGCAGCATTCCGAAGAGTGGCAGTATGAACTTGCGACTCTTTATCATCGTGCGGGCTTAACCGAAAAATGCGTGGAAGAATGCGACGATATCATCACCTGGTTCGGAGACGGCTCCTATGTTTACAAGGCAATGGAGTTAAAAATGCTTCACGAGCCGTTAACGCCGGAACAGCAGGCGGTTTATGAAGGAAGAGCGGAACGAAAAAAAGCATCGGAAGAGAAAAGAGCAACCGGCAGAATGCCGAAGGGCGAGGAAAAGCGTGACCGTCACGGGGAAAGAAGATCCGACCGGCGTGCAGATCGTCGTGGCGACAGACGCAGTGAGAGATATGGCGATACCGGTCCGATGAAGAAGAAAAAAAGAATCCAGCAGGAAGAAGAAGGCGATGAAGAGTTCCATGTAAAGACCATCAATATGGGACAGTTTAATACCATTGACCTTCAGGCGGAGCTTGCGGAAAATATTCAGGATTATATCGGCGGAGAGCCTTCCATGGTAAACCGGGTGGAATTAAACAACCGGATTGATTCCGCACCGATTCCGATATCCAATGAAGCTTATGAATCGGGAATTCTTCCGAATCAGGAAGAGGCTTATTCGGATTCCGATGAAAATAATGCTTCGGATTCCTATACAAATGAAGCTTTGAACGGCTATTCCGGTAATATTTCGGAGATTTATGCCACCGGAGAGGATACGACGGATTCTCTTTTAAAAATTGTATCCGATGCGGAAGCGGCAGCAGCCGAAGAAGCGGCTCGTACGGAAGCTGCAGCGGCAGAACAGGCAGCAGCGGGAAGCAGTTCACAGGATATTAATACCGATACGGATTCTTTGCATGCACAGGAAGTGGAATTTGTGCAGGAGAACCGCAATGAAGTATTTCATAATACTATTCCGGCGGATGCCAAAGAAGTATTCTTCGAAGACCGCACGGAAGATCTTCGTTTTATCGTCAACAGACCCAGAAAGCCTGTTAATGACGAATCGAAGCTGCAGGCGTTTAAAGAGAATTATTCCAAAGAAATGGAAGGGAAAGCCCTTCCCGAAAGCTTTGGCAAATTATCGGGCGAAGAAGAAAATCCCGATTTGGATTTGGAAAAAGGGGAAGTTATTTCGGAAACGGTTCCCATTGCAGGCGGAATTGTAGAAGAAAAAGTGCTCGAAGACGGAACTGTCGAGCTTATTAAGCATTTTGAAGAGGATGTGGAGCCGGAGGTTGTAATAGTGGGACAGGACAGAAACAGACGTATGACAAAGGAGAGACCGCAGCAGGCACCGAAAGCTGCACCGGCCGTTCCCAGGGAGATTAAGAGAGAAGAAATCGATCCGGATTATGTGGATATGCTTCCGACCACGGAAGAATCCCAGATCAGCGGGCAGTTGAATATTCAGGATATTTTAGCAGGCTGGGAAGAAACCAAGAAGAAAAAGGAAAGAGAATTCCAGGAGTCCATGCGTAAGAAGACGCTGGAAAATACCGGCAATCTCTTTGCGGAATTCGACAAGGAAGCAAATTCCGGTTTGCTTGCAACCCTTGAAAATCCGGCATTGATCAATTCCGTAACGGATCAGAGCACCTCGGAGGATTTTTTCAAAGGACTATCCGTGGAGGATGTTAAAAATGGAAAGCAGTTTGTCAGAAATACAGGCGAAATCAGAGTCGGCAAGGTAATCGAAGCTCCCGTGGAAGAAGAGTTTACTGAAGAAGAGGAGCCGGAAAAAGAGGAAGATGAAAATTCCTTCTATGACGTAAATGAACTGCTTCGTGAAAAGCCGGTCGTTGTCAGAAGAAAATCGGAAGATCTGGAAACCATTTCCATGAGTTTCGAGAAGAAAGAAGACGATTCCGAACCGGAGACGGAAGAGGAAGAAAATATTTCGACAGCTGACAATCAGGAAACCGAAGAAGCGCCCGTTCAGGAGGAAAAAGAATCCGAAGTTGATCCCGAGGAAGAAATGATTCAGAAGCTTCTGGATGAGGATGAAAAGGAAGCGAAGGCAAAGGAAGAAGAAAACAGAGATAAATATTTCGGTGCCGTAACACAGAATATTTCCGGAAACATCTGGGACGAAGTGGACAGCGTTCCCGTGAAGGAAACCTATTCCGATCCCGAACCGGAAGAGGTTAATGCAACGATATTCATGCCCGCAAGGGATGAGATTGACGCAACTGCAGAGAATTTCGAAGAGGAATCCGAAGAGAAAGAAGCGGAAGTTGTCAAGGTCAGCCTTACGGATGAGAAAGAAGCCGAAGATGCAGAGGCTGAAGATAATACGGAAGAAGTAAAAGAAGAGCCGAAGGAGCCGGTTGAGGGCGCAACAAAGAGAATGCCCGCAATTCATAAAAAATCAAAGAAATCCAAACAAAACCGCAAGGAAGACGATGGATATCAGATGGCTCCGCTTAGCGATCCGGAGGCGGAAAATATCGAAGAGCCGGAAGAGAAAGAGGAACCGGAATCCGAAGGCGGAGAAGATGAAGAATCCGCAGGAAACGGCGTCGGCAGGGATTTTTCAAAAGACGAGAAGAAATACTTCGAGCAGTTCTTATATTCGAAGCTTATGAAAAAGCAGATTCTGGATGCCATCGAAACCATGACGCTTGCGGCGTATACCGGCAACCTGATTATTACGGCGGACAGCACGGAATCATCTTCCGATCTGGCGACCTGCTTCTATAAATATATCAAGGGAACGGATGCTAACTTTACCGGAAAAGCGGCCAGAATCGGAGCGGAAAAATTAAATAAAAAGAATATGGATGAGATTTTCGAAACGCTGGCAAACGGCGCGCTGATTGTTTCCCATGCAGGCAAAATGACCAATTCCACAATCAACGGAATTCTGCAGAATCTGAACCAGGAAGCAAGGGGCGTGGAAGTGATTCTTCACGATTCCAAGTCGGAAATCAGAAGACTTTTGGAAAGAGCTCCGGTACTTGAAAAATTCTTCAACTGCCGTGTAGACATCATCGCGATGAGCCCTGAAATGCTGGCGGAATACGGAAAGAAATATGCGCTTGGTCTGGGATACGCCATCGACAATATGGCAATGCTGGCATTTTCCGGAAGAATTTCGGAGCTGCAGATCGGAACCCATTTAGTGTCCGTGGATGAAGTAAAGCAGATTGTAAACGATGCAATCGATCACGTAAACAAGCCGGGATTCGAAAAGACATGGCGTACCATGAACGGAACCCGCTATGATGAAGAGCACAGGGTGATTCTCAGAGAGAAGGATTTTGAATTCAGAAAGTAATGTAAGGAACGGCCCAAAGACCGCGTCTTTACCAAGTATAATAAATTCGGAGGACGAAAATGGCTACTAAGAAGGGTATAAAAGCTGAAGAAAAGGAAACCGCAAAGAAAGAAGCAGCTGAACAGAAGGCAGAAGAAAAGGCTGTTAAGAAAGAAGCAGCTGTGCAGAAAGCGGAAGAAAAAGCCGTTAAGAAAGCTGTTAAGAAAGCGGTAAAAGCTGAGGCGAAGAAAGAAATTAAAGAAGAGATTAAGGAAGAAGTGAAAGCCGAAGTGAAGAAGGCCGCTGTAAAGAAGGCTGAGAAAGCTGTTGTGAAGAAAGCAGTGAAAGGTGCCGTGAAAGCGAAGAAGACCGTGAAAAAGGCGGCTGTTGCGACAGCGGTTGTTGCTGCGGCTGAAGTTCAAAAGGCAAAAGTAAAAGACCCTGTCTTTATATCGGAAGACGACAGATATTTATTCGGAACCGGCACGCACTACGATATCTATAAAAAGCTCGGTGCACATATGACAAATGTCGGCGGCAAGGACGGCGTATTCTTCGCAGTCTGGGCGCCTCATGCGGCAGCAGTTCACGTAATCGGTTCCTTCAACGACTGGAATGAAGACCAGTACCTAATGGAACGCCAGGGCGATTCCGGTATTTTTACCCTGTTTATCAGAGACGTAAAAGAAGGTGATTATTACAAGTTCTTAATTCACACATCTGCCGGCGAGAAGCTTTATAAGGCCGATCCGTTCGCAAATTATGCAGAGCTTCGTCCCGGAACCGCTTCGAGAATTTATGATTTAAATCATTATGACTGGAAAGACGGCAAGTGGATTGAGGAGCGTGAAAAAACGAACGAATTCGAGCGTCCGATGGCAATTTACGAGTGCCATATCGGTTCCTGGATGCGTCATCCCGTACCGGAAAATGACGGCTTCTACAATTACAGGGAATTCGCGGATCGAATCCTCGGCTACTTAAAAGAAATGAAATTTACCCATCTGGAACTTATGGGTATTGCGGAGCATCCGTTTGATGGATCCTGGGGATATCAGGTAACCGGTTATTATGCACCGACCTCCCGTTACGGAACGCCGGACGATTTCCGTTATCTGGTAGATTTGATGCATCAAAACGGCATCGGAATCATTTTGGACTGGGTACCTGCACATTTCCCGAGAGATGCGCACGGTCTTGCAAACTTTGACGGACAGCCCTTATTCGAGCATCCCGATACCAGACTCGGTGAGCATCCCGACTGGGGAACAAAGATTTTTAACTACGGAATGAGCGAGGTTAAGAACTTCTTAATTGCCAATGCATTGTTCTGGGTAAGAGAGTTCCATATCGACGGACTCCGTGTGGATGCGGTTGCAAGTATGCTCTATCTTGATTACGGAAAACAGGACGGAGCATGGGTTGCCAATAAGTACGGCGGCAATGAAAACCTTGAGGCGATTGAATTTTTCAAGCATATGAAC
>CACZRH010000109.1 GCA_902783455.1 uncultured Lachnospiraceae bacterium
CGCGAAAACCGGTAAATCCAATAGAAAGAAAACAAAGGATTAAGCATACGTAACATATCAGCCCGTTTCCGGGTGAGTTTCAGAACTGTTCATACGGAAACGGGAATTAAAATAACAAATACATAACATTGTTATGTAAAATCGGAGGAATGAAAAATGTATCTGGAAATCAAGAATGTCAAGAAAAGCTACGGAGAAGGCGGAAGCTATGTACAGGTTTTAAAGGGCGTGAATACCTGCGTGGAAAAAGGGCAGATGTGCGTTATTCAGGGTACATCGGGATCCGGCAAATCAACCCTTTTAAACTGTATCGGTGGTCTTGATACCATGGATTCCGGTTCGATTATCGTGGACGGAACGGAAATTTACGGAATGAAGAATAAGACGCTTTCGGAATACAGAAGAGCAAAGCTCGGATTCATTTTTCAGTTTTATAACCTGGTCCCGAACCTGACGGTACGGGAAAATATTCAGGTTTGCGAATATTTGTCCGACAATCCGCTGCGGATGGAGGAACTGCTCGACGTACTCGGACTTACCGAACATCAGAATAAATTTCCTTCACAGCTTTCCGGCGGACAGCAGCAGCGCTGCGCGATTGCAAGAGCACTGATTAAGAATCCGAAGCTTCTTTTATGCGATGAGCCGACCGGTGCACTTGATTCCAATACATCCCGTGATATTCTTACTCTTTTGGAAGAAATCAATGAAAAATACAAAACCACAATGATTATCGTAACGCATAACAACTCCATCAAAAATATGGTTCACAAGGTCATCTATTTAAAGGACGGTCTTGTAAAAACAGAGTATGAAAATGAAGTTCGCGTTCCCGCGGCGGAATTGGAGGATCTGTAATGAGAAAGGTTTTGATGAGGAGATATCCGAGAGATCTGAAGGCAAATCTTTTCCGGTATCTGTCACTTTTTTTACTGATTACATTTTGCATGTTTTTAATTATTTCCATCGTGGATGCGGCAGAGCGTGTCATTCGGGGAACGGAAAGAAATCAGGCAGAGAGTGTTCTCGAAGACGGACAGATTACGACATTCACACCGTTTACCGAAGAACAGATCAAAGAGATTGAAGATGCCGGATATATCATAGAGCCGCATTTCAATTATGAATACATGCTGGAAAACGGTGCCGTTATTCGTATGTTTGTGAACCGCGAAAAAATCGATAAAGTCGCTCTGGACAACGGAAGGCTTGCGGAAGCAAGCGATGAAATTGTTTTGGAAAAACGCTTTGCGGCGGAGAATAATTACCGGGTCGGAGGAAGTATCCAAATCGGAGAGAAAGATTATAAAATTACCGGAATCGGAAGCAGCGTGGATTATGATGCGCCGTACCGGAAATTATCCGATACCATTATCGATTCGTCCACTTTCGGCATCGGCTTTCTAACAAAAGAAGGGTATGAAGAACTTAAGAAAACCGGCGGCGGAAGCGAAGAACTGACGTATGCATTTTTACTGGGAGACCATACTGCTACGGAATTCAAGGAGATGGTAAAGGGTTTCGATTTTGATTATAAGAAAGTGGATGATCCGTATTACCAGGAGATGCTCAGTGATACCTACGGAAAGAAAGATGAAATTCAGGACGGCATCAATGATTTAGTTGACGGAGTAAAAGAACTCGCAGACGGTGTCGATGAATTAAAAGACGGAACCGGGGAGCTTGCTGACGGCATGGAGGAACTCTATGACGGAAGTGTGGAACTCTATGACGGAAGTGTGGAACTTTATGACGGTACGAAAGAGTTAAAAGACGGAACCAAAGAGTTTCGCGACGGAGTAACGGAACTAACGGACGGGGTTACTAAACTCGAAGACGGTGCGAATTCGCTCGAAAGCGGAAGTAACGCATTAAACGGAGGTCTGTGGAGTTTAAATAACGGAACGGCAAACTTAAGGGATGCACTTAAGGAATTAAATAAAAATAACGCGCAAATTGAAGGCGGCGCGGAACAGATTTTTCAGGCACTTTTAACAACCACGCAGAATGAAATCAATGAGCAGCTTACAGCAGTGGGAATGCCGCCGATTTCTTTAAATGCGGAGAATTATTCCGATGTTCTTTCCGGACTGGCAGCACAGCTTTCCGCAGTCGGAATGGATGCATCGGGAATAAGAGATGCGAAGGACTCCCTGGAAGGGATTGAAGCCTATGCGAACGGTGTAAAGCAGTATACCGGAGCAGTAAGTCAGATTACGGAAGGCGCGGGAAAACTCGCTGACGGTTCGGCGCAGGCATTTAACGGTTCGGGATCCCTTCATGACGGCACCGTGGCGTTTCGTGACGGGATCACGGAATTTAAGGACGGAACGGGGGAACTGACCGATGCCACAAAGAAACTGGATGACGGTGCAAAGGAATTATCGGATGGTACGAAAGAACTGTCAGACGGTTCAAAAGAATTATCAGATGGTGTCAAGGAAGCATATGACGGAAGCGTGGAACTCGATGACGGTGTGAAAGAACTCCGGGACGGTGTAACGGAATTAAAGGACGGAGTGGATGATTTAAAGGAGCAGTCCGATGAAATGCTGGATAAGCTCTTTAAGGAATCTCCGAATAACATTACCGAATTCATGTTAAAAGATGAAAACAATCGTATCGGCGGAGCTGCCGGAGATTTGGAAATGAACCGTTCGGTCGGACTGCTTGCGGGCGTCATTGTCATGGTACTTTTTACATACGTTTTGTCCGTATTCGTCATTCATCAGATTCAGAATGAAAGCAGTGTCATCGGTGCGCTTTACTCACTCGGTGTAAGAAAGAACGAGCTGGTTTCCCATTATATTACCCTGCCGACACTGGTCTGCTTCTTAGGCGGACTCTGCGGCGGTCTGTTAGGACTTTGCAAATTCGGTTCCGATTCGCAGATGGGGGATACCTACTGCTATTATTCGGTGCCGTGGTTCGGCATGATGGTGCCCCTTTATTTAATCATTTACGCAGTTGCAATGCCGCCGCTTGTTTCGGCATTCGTCAACTATATCGTAATCAATAAAAGCCTTTCGAGGACTGCTTTATCGTTGCTTCGTAACGAGCAGAAAGCAAGCCGCAGGAACAACATTAAACTCGGAAAAATGAATTTTATCAACACATACAGAATCCGCCAGCTGCTTCGTGAAATCCGCACGGCGCTGACCATTTTATTCGGCATGGTTATTTCCCTTCTCGTGCTGATGATGGGGCTGGACTGCTATGTACTCTGCGAAAGCGCAGGGCGTTTAAACAGTGAAGACGTTAAGTATCAGTACATGTACAGCTACAAATATCCGACAAAGGAGCCGCCCGAAGGCGGGGAGCCGCTTTATGTGCAGTCCCTGAAAAAAGAGCAGTACGGTTTTAATCTTGATATTACGGTTATGGGAATCGATGATGACAATCCGTATATCGGTGTAAAAACGGTACCGGGAAAGAATAAAATTATCGCCAGCGATTCCGTGGCAGTGCGATACAAAGTAGGCATAGGAGATAAAATTATTTTTTCGGATACGGCAAATGATATCGATTATGCGTTTACGGTTGCGGATATTGTTCCGTATTCCGTAGGGCTTACGGTGTTCATGGATATTGATGATATGCGCGATTTATTCGGCGAGGATGACGATTATTATAACGTGGTCATGTCCGATCATGAACTGGAAATCGAGGAAGGAAGACTGTATGGTGTAACATCGAAGGCAGATATCGACAAGGCGGCGGATATTTTCCTAAAGCTTATGCAGAGTATGTTTATGATGTTAATCGGAGCATCCGCATTAATTTTCGGACTGGTAATGTATCTGATGATTGCGGTTATGATTGACAGGTCTTCTTTTGGAATATCCCTGCTGAAAATTTTCGGCTTCCGCAAAGGCGAAATTCGGAAACTTTATCTGGACGGAAACAGGCTGATGATTATTGCCGCTGCGGTAATTGCCGTTCCGATAGCGAAATGGTTCATGGATACGATTTTTCCGTCCTTTATCGGGAATGTGGCATGCGCCATTCATCTGGAATTTCCGTGGTATCTTTATGTGATTATTTTTGCGGGAATTCTGGCAACGTATGAAGTCATCAATTTGTTTATGATGGCAAAACTGAATCGTGTAAACCAGACGGAGGTATTGAAAAACAGAGAGTAAACAGGAGAAAATCGAATAAAAATATAATTGGAGAAGGCCTTTTGAGGGCCTTCTCTTTTTCTTCCCTACTCGATTGCATGCGGGTTTTATGGTATAATTATGTATTAAACTTTTTATTATAGTTTGGAAACGCATGTCAATGGAAGGAATCATCCGGATGGAAAATGATAGTAAAAATATAATTCTGCAGGTAAAAAATCTGCATAAATCATACGGAAGCGGAGAAAATGAAGTGGTAGCCTTAAACGGTGTGGATTTGGAGATTTACGAAGGGGAGCTCTTTGTAATTCTCGGAAGCAGCGGAAGCGGCAAATCAACGCTTCTTAATATGATTGGCGGCATGGATGCTCCGAGCAGCGGAAGTGTAATTTTTCGCGGAAGGGAAATCAGCCGGTTTAAGGACAGGGAACTGACGAATTACAGAAAGAACTGCATTGGGTTCATTTTTCAGTCCTTTAATCTGATTGGAGAGCTTACGGTTCGGGAAAATGTGGCTTTGGTTGCAAATACAAAGAAGAATCCGCATATTGTCGATGATATGCTTGATTTGATGGGACTTTCGGAGAAAAAGAAAAAATATCCGTCCCAGCTGTCCGGCGGACAGCAGCAGCGTGTCGCTATCGCCAGAGCATTGGCCGGAGATGCGGATTTACTGCTTTGTGATGAACCGACCGGTGCGCTTGATTATGAAACCGGAAAGCAGATTTTAAAGCAGCTTGAAACGCTGTCCAGAGAACATCATAAAACGATTATTATTGTTACGCATACAAAGGAAATTGCACAGATGGGAGACCGCGTAATTACCGTGAAGGACGGTAAAATTACGAATATGTACGTAAATGACAATCCCGTTTCGGCAGAAAGGATCAACTGGTAATCCGATGAAAGGCTGCCTGTTTCGCGCGATTACAAAAAAATATCTGAGCATTTTGATTGCGATGACTTTGGTGGCATCCCTTGGAAGCGGGATTATGTCGGGCATGGCAAACGGGGTTTTGTCGCTTAAAAACACGATTGACGAGTATCTTCAGATCATGGATAATCCGGATGCGGTAGTGGAAACGGAAGTTTTAACGAAAGAAATTTTGCAGGATATTTCTTCTGTTCCGGGTGTGGAAGTGGTTGATGCCAGACTGGTCGGAAATCTGGTTATGATAGGGGAAAACGGTGAGTACTATACCATGCAGGCCATGACGTATTCCGATACGGAATTTCAGGGTACCTATTACTGGGAGAAGAGTGATCAGGAGACGGAATATCCGATTTTACTGGAGCGTCGTTTTTCCTACCTGAATCATATCCATGCGGGGGAGTTTGTAGAAATCCGCATTGAGAACAGGTCCTGGAACTGTATGGTGCAGGGCGTTATTTCCAGACCGGAGATGATGGCGGTTCATCACCTCGGGGACATGGAAATGCAGAGTACGGATATCGGGTATGTTTATGTTCCGGCTGAGATTTTGGAATCCGTGGATAATCCGGAATTTGATGAGGCAGCTTCTGAGTGGAACGAGAAAAATCAGGAGTTTGTGCAGAAGGAAAAGGATGCAAAAGAGGAATATGAGAGCATCCTGGAAGATATTGAAGATGCCGAAAAGCTTCTGAAGGATAAGCAGAAGGAACTGGATGATAATATAAAGAGCGCCGGGACTAAGAAAACGGAGCTTCTTAAGTACAAAGAAGAGATTGCAAAAAGATTAAAGGAATTAGAGGAAAAGGAAAAAGAGCTTTCTGATAAGCGTAAACAGTTAGATGATGCGGATGCACAATTGCAAAAAGCGGATGAAGAATTATCTTCCGGAAAAGAGGAATTAAGCAAAAAAAAGGAAGAACTGGAATCCACTAAGAATATGCTGGAATCCAAGAAAAAAGAACTGACAGATCAGCTTGCGCAGCTTACCGAAAAAGAAAATGAATTGCAAAAAACCAGGGAAGAGGTGCAAAAAGCCGGAGAAGAAATTGATCAAAAACGCCGGGAATTAGAAGAAACCGAGAAAAGTCTGGTTGAAAAAAGGGAGGAAATTCTTGAGCAGTATGAAATGCTGAAAGAATCGAGAGAGCTTTTGGTGCTGCTGAAAGAACATCTTTCTTCTCTGGATGAATTAATCCGGAAAGCAGATGAGTCTATGGATTTATATTCCTGGGCTTCGGAAGCCGTGGTGCAGTTGGATGAGATGCTCTCCGACAGTGAGGCAGTAGCCCGGAAACTGGAGCATTTACGGGATGAGCTTGCGAAGCTTGATGAAGAAATATCACGTGCGGAAGCGGCAGGACTGGATGTTGCCGATAAGCTTGCCGAACGTCAGGAAATAATAGATTATCTGGAGTCGGTCGGAATTACCCGGGAAAAGCTGGAAAGTGCGATTTCCGATTTTCATACATTTACCGAAAATGCGCAGAAGCTTCGAAAGGAGCTGGTCCGCCTGGTGGAGGAAAGCGCTGATCCGAAAGAGGTGGAAGAGATTCGGGATGCGCTGATTAAGGAATGCAAAGATGCGCTGAAGAGATATAAGGAGAGCTACAATTTTTCCGATGCCGTATTTGACGGTCTGATTTCGCAGATTGATGATGGCTTAAAACAGATCGATGATGGACTGAATCAGATTGAAGACGGGCTGAATCAGATTGCGGAAGGAAAGAAAATCTTAGCGGAAAAGGATAAGGAAGTTCAGGACGGATTAAAACAGATTGCCGACGGGGAGAAGCAGATACAGGACGGAAAGGCGGCGATTTCAGACGGGCTGGCGCAAATTGAGGATGGTTTGTCGCAGGTAAAAGATGCTTATCCGGAAATTGAAAAATACGAGAAACAGGTTCGTGACGGGGAGAATGAAATTCGCTCAAAACGTGCAGAACTGAATGAATATGAAAGACAGTGGGCAGAGGCGGAAAGAATCCTGAAGGATGCAAGGGAAGCTTTGAATAAATCCGCCAAAGAGGTTGAGGATGGAATTAAACAGATTGATGATGCCCTGGCGGATGGGAAAAAGCAGCTTGAGGAAGGGCAGGATAAAATAAAAAAGAGCCGCAATGAAGCCGAGGAAAAATGGCTGGATGTGTTAAATCAGTTTGCGGATGTCCGTTCGGAGCTTCGGAAAGCAAAAGAGGAACTGGATGCGTGGGACGGATACGGGAATTTCTGCAATCAGTTTCTTTTAAAAATCGATCCGGATGCAGATCCGTATGCGGTACTTGCAGAAGTGGAAAAGGTTATCGGCGAAGACAGGGTTAAAAACAGCTATACCTATAATGATTCTGCGCTGAAGAGAGTGATTAATTATAATATTGATCCCCTGACAATTATGTCGTTATATGTTCCGATGCTGTTCTTTATTGTTGCATTGATTGTGGAATGTCTGTTTATGTCCTTTATGATTCGTCAATGTCGCAGGGAGATTGGAATTTTAAGGGCACTGGGTTATTCTGCAAGGAGTATTATTCTATTATTCTGCGGTATTAATGCAATTGTTTCTGCTGCTGGTATTTTGCTCGGAGTACTTATAGGATTTGGCGTGGCAGGCTATACGGGATATTTTTTCCAGGGATATTTTTACCTGTATTTCTTCCGGCGTGTTTTTCATTGGGGAAGATTTTTGCTGTCTGCTTTATTAACGGTTTTGGTCGGACAGATTGCCACAATTTTATCGGCCGGTTATATCGGCGGTGTCAGACCATCGGAAGCCATGTCAAGACCCGCTCCCTCTTCCTCATTTTCGGATGAAAAAGGCATTTTTTCCGGGATACAGGTTCCCCCGTTTTTCAAGTACTGCGTATTTTCGCTTTTACGAAATAAGTTACGACTGGTGTTCTCTCTTGTATGTCTTGCTTCGACCGTAGTGCTGATTTTTGCAGCCGTAGAGTTTGATTTTTCAAAGAACAGGATTTTAGAGCAGTTGTTCGAAGACCGGACGCATTATGACTGTGAAATTTTTCTGTATCATGAGCCGGATGAAGATTTTCTGAAAAGGATTTCCGAAACCGGCTTGGTTGAAAATCCGGAGGTAATATATTATTTTTCAAGTGAAATTGAAGGAAACGGATTGCAGGCGGAGAGAACGGTGAAAGGAATGGAAGCCGGTTCGAAGCTGATGGAGATTTATGACAGTGAACAAAACAAAATCGATGTTTCCGATGAGGGAATTTTGCTCGAAAAGCATACCGCGGACTATCTGAATGTTTCCGCAGGAGATACCGTTTTGGTGGACGGGGAAGAGATGAAGATTGTGGCTGTTCCGGATGAATGTGAGAGCAGGTTTCAGTATATTTCGATGAATGCGGCGAAAGAGATGGGTTCTCCGGAAATGTGTTCCCTCATTTGTGACGTAAAAACGGAAAATGAGCTGCCGCTTATGGAATTTCTTTCAAAAGAGGAAAACTATCTCTATGCGGCGTTTACCTATAAGATCTATGCCGGAATAGAAGGTGCATTTAATGCGTTTAGTGTCTGCTCTGCGGTTATTTTAGTCTTTGCGGTTTCCATCGGACTGGTAGTCGTTATTAATACGATTCGAACGAATCTGCAGGAACAGAAAAAAGAACTGTGCGTTTTACGAACATTGGGATACCAGTATTCAAGCCTTTCCGTTCGTCTGATTTCACAGTCGCTGGTATACTTCGTGTTCTCCTGCATAATCGGTGTGCCGGGTGGAATTGTGGTGACACAGTTCATTCTGGATAAGCTTGAAATAGAGGATCGCGCTTATCCGTTTGTGAATGATTTCCGGGTCTATCTGTTTACGCTGGCGCTTGTTTTGGCCTATATCATTTTCAGCCATTTTATTTCTATGAGAACCATTAAAACATGGGATTTGGTCGAATCGGTGAAAGATAAGGAGTAAGGGCAGATGCCGTAACATGTGCCGTGATTTATAAATTTAAGGTTTTAGTGTCAAAATACATTCACCGAGGGATTGCAGACATAAGAAGATGGCTCTTTTTTTTGTTTTTATTTGATAGTGATGCTATACTGGTAAAGAGTTAAGGACCGGATTACAAAATTGATAATCGGGTCCTTTTCTTTGTATAGAACGAATTACCGGCGAAGAAACTAAGTTATGTGGCAAAAGACTTTGGATAGACTTTGCAAGGCAATGAATCTTTCCATTCGGGAGCATGTAGACGGAACACTGCTAGAAGAAGAGATTAAAAGAAGGCAGGAGGTCTGGTTTTTGCAGAAGGTAATTACCAGCGAATTATCGGTTATGATTATGGAATTGGAAGTATTGAAGGAAGAAGTGGGGAAATAAAACGACATGATTGGGTGGAGCCTCACTCGTTTTCGTCGTGTGAGGCTTCACTAGGTAGGCTAAAACATTTGCTCGAGAGTTATTAGTTTCACATTCAATTTATCCTTATTTGTTATTAGCCATTCCGAGAATCCGGATAGTGAGAAAAGCACATATGAAACCACTTGATATTTGTTATCCAAAAGTCTGTTGCGGGCAATTAATGAATCCAAAACGGATTTGTCAGTCGGTTCATTCTTGAACTTGCATTCTCCTATGATTGCTGTATTTGAGAGTTTGTCTATCCCCACAACGTCAATGTCGGTTTGCTCTTTGTTTTCAGGATTTGTGCCAAACCATTTTCCAACTTCGGTAATCATGGGTGCGTTGGGATTTGCAAAGGAATTCAGCAGAATATAGTGACGGCACATCTCCTCGAAGATACTTCCCATATATTCGTGTAGTTTCGGTTTTACGAAATTTAAATAATACTCCCTTCCGTTGCCTATTTCGATCTGAGAAATCGCACTCGGAATAAATCTGTACCAAAATAAAAACATACCGTCGGAGAGTGTGTACTGAATTTTCTTTTTGTTTTTTTCGTCAGTAATGCATAGATTTCTTGTGATTATTTTAGTTTCTGTCAGGTGGGTAAGGATGTTGTGGACGGAGGCATTTTCCAGACCTGTTTTGTCCTTGATTTCGACTGCTCTGGTTGCACCGTTTGCAATAGCGGAGATAATGTCTTCGTAGATGGGCGCATTCCTGAATTCCTGTACCAGAAGGTTATGAGGTTCCTCATAAAGAAAACCAGATGGTGTGAAATACAGGTCAATTAGGTTATCATCGAGCGTTTTGTTTGCATCAAACAGGGAGATATATTTTGCAATTCCGCCGGTTACACCATAGCTGATTGCTTTCTCTTCTGCCGAATAGTTCGGAACGAAAGCCGCAGTTTCCCTATAATCAAAGGGTTTTAAATGAATTTGCATTGTTCTTCGACCATAAAGAGGGCTTTTATCACTTAATACTTCATCCAACATAAAACTGATGGAGGATCCGCAAAGGATGAGAAATATTTTTTTCTTTAACCAATAACGGTCGATTTCGGCTTGGAGAAGCGACAATAAGGAGCTGTCCGTCTCTGCTAGATAAGGCAATTCGTCTATTACAAGAATGATTTTTTTATCTTCTGTCATTTTTGTAATCGTACTAAGGATTGCCTGAAAGTCTGTAAATTGCAGTCCGGTGGTTCCTGGATAGAAGTAGTCGATGATGTTTTTGCTAAATAATTCGATGTTTCTGGACAGACTTCCCTTAATTGCAGTAAAAGAAATGTGTTCCTTTCCTTTTATGAATTCGTTAATCAGCGCGGTTTTCCCTACGCGTCTTCGGCCATACATGACACACATCTGGAAAGAGTCTTTTTGATAGGCGTTTTCCAGACTTTTCAGTTCCGATTCTCTGCCAATAAAGTTTATGCTCATATGTAGTATCCCTCCGTACAATGGAAAACAAATCTTTGGTAAAAAATATTTTAGTAAAGACAACTTTACTAAAGATTACTTTACTATAATGATATAACGACAGGCTTGTTTTGTAAAGCGTATTTGGAAAAGGATGTATTTTTTACGGAAGGTCCTTGTGAAAGAAAGCAGTTGACGGTTTGGGACAAAAACAGCGAAAAGAATACTTGCAGGGGGAATCGGACGAAATGCAGTAAAATCAAGGCTTCGGGGACTTTCCGGGACACAACAAAAATACAGATTTGCCCCAGAATCGATTTTTCGGGGTGAAA
>CACZRH010000110.1 GCA_902783455.1 uncultured Lachnospiraceae bacterium
AAATCAGTAAAACAATAAATCAGTAAAATTTATAAATCCGTAAAACTTAAAATTGGACAAAGCTTATAAATTCGCTTCCATAAATGCCTTTACTTCTTCACAAAGCGCATCTGCTTCAGCTCCTTCAAAGGTGAATTTAACGCTGTCGCCCTGCTTTGCACCGAGGGACATGATTCCCATAACACCCTTAAACGGAATCTCCTTATCTCCCTTTGCAACCTTTACCACACAGTCTCTTCCCTTAATCAGCTTAAAAAGCTCTGTTGCGGGACGAGCATGAATACCGTGAACATCCTTAATTACATAATCAAAACCAGCCATAGTAAAATCCTCCTTAAAATATTATTAGTTAAGTTACCGGTGACAAGCACCTGTTAAATCATTCAAAACATATCAGTCTTCTATTTTCTTCTTCAGTAAACCAAGCATCAAACATGTTACAGCACTTCCTGCAAGCCATGCCACGATATAAAGAAGCGGGTGTTTTACGGTTGCGAATACGAATACGCCGCCGTGAGGAGCCATCAGCTCACACTTAAAGAGAGCAGTCAGAAGACCTGCAACGCCTGCGCCCACCATGGTACAGGGAATAACGTGAAGCGGATCTGCTGCCGCGAAAGGAATCGCACCTTCCGTAATGAACGATGCACCCATGACAAAGTTCGAAACGGTACTGCCTCTCTCCGCCTTCGTAAACTTCTTCGGGAAAATCAGGCATGCTAACGCGATACCAATCGGAGGAACCATACCACCTGCCATAACTGCTGCCATGGAGATATATGCCATTGTCTGGAAATTCGGATCGGTGGAAAGCGCTGCCTGAGCAAGCATTCCGCTTCCGAATACATATGCTGCCTTGTTAATCGGACCACCCATATCAATTGCCATCATAGCTCCCAGTATCAGACCGAGCAGCCATACCATATTCGCATCACCAAGGGATGTCAAAGCCTTTTCAAGTCCGGTATTAACAAGTCCGATTACCGGGTTGAAAATGAAGCACATCAAAATTCCTTCAATGAGGATACCAAATAACGGATAAATCAATGTCGGTTTTAAACCATCCAGTGCAGCCGGAAGCTTATTTCCGATTTTCTGAAGGCCGAGAACGATAAATCCTGCCAGGAAAACTGCAACAATACCGCCTAAGAAACCGGAAACCGTATTGCCTCCGTTCTGGAATGCAAATTTCATTAAGAACTGTCCGAATCCGCCGACTGCCTTACCGTCAATTAAAACGCCTTCCGCAAATGTATAATTTGCCAGAACCGCATTACCGCTTGCTGCGATAATACCACCTACAAAACCAACCGCAAGACCGGGTCTGTCAGCAATTGCATATGCGATATATCCGGAAAGAACCGGAACCATCAGTCCCATTGCCAAACCGCCGACATATTTTAAGAATGCCGCAAGCGGTGTGATGCTTCCGAAATCTCCGCCACCGGTTGCACCGTATCCTGCAATGGTATCTACCAAAAATGCAAGCGCTACCAAAATACCGCCGCCGATAACGAATGGCAGCATATGGGATACACCACTCATTAACCAGGTATAAATCTTATGACCCGCGCCGCCCTTTTGCGAAGAGGATTCCGATGCTTCTTCCGATCCGCCACCGCTGTAGACCGGTGCATCTCCCGCCATCGCCAGCGCTACCAGTTCATCCGCTTTGTTGATACCGTCTGCAACTTTACGCTGAATCACTTTTTTACCGGCAAAACGCTCCATGGGAACCTTTGCATCCGCTGTCACAATTACGCAGAGCGCATCTTTAATATCATCCGCAGTCAGCTGATTCTTTGCTCCGGACGATCCTCTCGTCTCAATCTTAATCGGAATGCCTGCTTTGGAAGCTGCTTTTTCAAGCCCTTCTGCCGCCATATAGGTATGTGCGATACCGGTCGGGCAGGACGTTACCGCTACCAGATACCGGCTTCCTTCCTCAATGACAACATCCGCAAGTCCTTCATCCACACTCTTCTTTTCTTCATCCGCTTTGTCAATGACTGCAAGGAATTCATCCACATCCTTTGCGTTCATCAAATTTGCGCGAAAATCTTCGTCCATAAGCATCATGGACAGTTTACTCATTACATCCAGATGCACATTATCTTTGGTGTCCGGTGCGGCAATTAAGAAAAGGATATTGACGGGTTCGTCATCGAGTGCCTCATAATCCACTCCATCCTTTATAATCATTGCTGCAAGACCGGGTTTCTCGATGCAGTCTCCTTTCCCGTGAGGAATTGCAATTCCTTCTCCCACACCGGTCGTGCTTTCCTCTTCTCTTGCATAAACAAGTGCCCGGTAAGCTTCCTTATCCTGAACTTTTCCACTTGCCGCCATGAGTTCCACTGCCATGTCCATGGCTTCTTTTTTGGATTTCGGCGCCGCATTCAAATCAACGCTTCTTTTATCCAGAAGTTCCGTAATTCTCATACCCACTCCTCCTTCTTTTTTTCTGTACTGCATGTTGCTTACAATTTCCTGATAAAAATCTTATAAAAATCTCAAACGTATCATAAAACACATTCTCTAACGAATGGTTTCATAAACCGTTTCAACTTCTTCCTTCGTCGCCAGATACTCCGAGAAAGCGCTTGCGGATCCTGCGGAGAGTCCCATCTTAAAAGCATATTCATAATCGCCCTTCGACATATATCCGTACAAAAATCCGGCAACCATCGAATCCCCTGCACCGACTCCGTTTACCAGCTTTCCTTTCGGTGCTTCGGACATTGCCACGCTTCCGTCTTCGGCAACCAGTACACCGCCTTCTCCTGCCATCGAGATTAAAACATTGCGTGCGCCCATCTCCTGCAGTTTCTTTGCATATGGAACAACGCTTTCTCTCGTCTTCAGTTCCACCCCGAAAATCTCGCCCAGCTCATGATTATTCGGTTTGATTAAGAACGGATGATATTGTAAAACATTCAGCAAAAGATCTTTCGTTGCATCCACTACAATACGAATTCCTCTTCCGTCAAGTCTGGCACAGATATCGGAATAAATTGTTCCCGGCATGCTCGACGGAATGCTTCCTGCAAGACACAGGGTATCGCCTTCCTTTAAGGCATCCAGCTTATTCATCAGAATCTCAAGCTTATCCGCGGCAATAACCGGTCCCATGCCGTTAATCTCGGTTCCGTCAATGCTCTTAAGCTTTAGATTAATTCTCGAACACCCTTCTTCAATCGGAATTGCATCCGCAAAAATTCCACTCTCTTTCACCAGCCTGGTAATTTCATCACCGACAAATCCTGCTGCAAAATAAAGTGCCGTATTCTCAATTCCCAGATTGGATAAAACAATGGAAACATTGATCCCCTTCCCTCCGGGAAGCGTCAATTCCGATGTGGTGCGATTGGTAAGCCCGAGCTTAAAATCATCCACGGTTACGATATAGTCCAAAGACGGATTGAAGGTTACAGTATAAATCATATCGTCCCTCCTTTTCCAAAACTGACTTCCTGATTTAATTTGGCCAAAAATGACCGAATTTAATCGTTTCTGTCCCTACAAGAACCATGATACAGTCAAATTCGGTCAAAATCAATCAAAAATATTCACAAATACTTTTTATTTTTTTGTTAAAATCTACCAAAATCGCGCAAAAAAATGACCGAACCCAGTCAAATTCGGTCATTTTTGCTTTTCATATTTATTTTTTTATTTTACTTATAATCAAAAAATCAATTGTTCTTATTTCAAACCATATTTCTCCAAAACCTTTTCTTCCGGCTGATACCCTGCTAACTTTTCGTCTGCTCTTTTTATAACTTCCTCGTAATCCGGCATATTCAAAGTGTATGAATAATAATCTGACAAACCGATTACCGGTTCTCCGGTTCCGGGCTGAACCCCGTTTAAGGTAGCTCCCTGAATTTCCGTATTATAACGAAAGTCCTCATCCAGTATTGCGACACAGGTCACATCCCAACCGAGAAAATCTACAAAATAACTTTTATTTTCCACGGAATAAACAAAGTTACTTAAGCTTCCTTCCAGAACAAACATTTCCTTTACCTTCTCCAAAGTTGCATAATCATAGATATAAAGCATATTGTCCTTTGTCTGAAGTGCAATATATTTTTTATCCGATGAAATCTTGTAAATATTTACTTCCAGAGAATCTCTTCCGGCAATTTGCGAAACAAACTCTTCCGGCTCCTGATACATCGCATAATCATACTCAAAGAAATCATAATCATCCTGTTTGATCAGACAATCCGATTTTCCGACTCCGTACTCCGTAATATAATCCGTTCCAAAACGGGCAAGAAACAGTCTGTCATCTAAATAATGGATCCTGTCTCCGCTTGACAACACGGTATCCTGTGGAAAAACAGGTATCTGCTGTATTGTTTTATATTCTTCGTTCCATCTGTATAAATATCCGTCCTGCAGAAAATAAGAAATCGCTCCGTCATATGTAAATACAAGTAACGGCACGGAAGGCACTCCTTTTGCATACAATTTATTCAAATCCATATCCAGTAAAATAAACTGATTATAGTTATACATGGCAATCAGATCTCCCGACTGGTATAAATTGAAAAAATCATCCCCTTCATATTCAAATTTTTTATCAAAATCTCCCAATCTTGTATCATAATGTAACAGTTCCGTTACAATTTTTTCATCTTTTAAGGTTGTCTGCACAACCAAAAAACCATCCTGAAGGGGAATCGCATCAAAAATACCGGAATTCGTCTGATAAGTCGCAATAATAGTTCCGCTTTTTGCATCTATTTTAACGATTGATGCGTATTTTGAGTTTTCGCTGAACCCCATAATTAATGCATATTCACCATCATCGGTAAAAGAGATGTTTCCGATATAGCCCCCGGGATGTTTAAGCCCCAGTGCTTCATTGTTAATCCGATAAAGGATTTTTCCCTCTGATGTCGCATATGCCGCATCCTTTATTGAAAGAATCACCATTTCTCCGGTCGGCGAGGGATACAAATCATAATAAGCCCCGTCTTCATTAATTGCAGGAACCTCAACCTCCCTTGTCTCTCCGTTAAACACATCCTGGTAAATCAGTGTCTTTTTATTGTATCTGACAAGCCATTGGTCTCCCTCAAAGACAACATACTCATCCTCCACCACATCGAAGTTGCTTACTTCCTCTCCGGTTACAGTGTTCAGAACCCGGCAGAAGCCATCCGTACTTTCAGAAAACAGCAACTTTCCATCATAATTCATTTTAATGGAATATGGATAAACACTGAAGGTTTGCTGCGGCATATACAAATTCGGAGAAGCATACAAAAACATAGCATTCTGCAGGGCTCTGTATGCATTCTCATTGTATCCTTTATGATCTGTATCCGGCAGAACACTCCTGGCAGTATAGATCGCATCCATTTTACGACCTTCCGCAAGCAGCTCTCTGGAGGAATTTGCCGTAATTGTAGCAAGCTTGTCTTCTATAATCGCTTTCTGCTTCTTTTCGTTTGTCAAAAAATAGGTATTCTGTGCACCGATACAGAACACAACAAGGAAAATCAGTCCGGCAAAAAAAGCGTTGGTACGCATTTGGCTTTCTTTCTGACGCTGCTTTAAATCGTCAAAATGAACTCCGAACATGGTGGCACAAAGTCGAAGCACAGTATTTTGCATCGCCTCTTTGCGCTTCTTCCCCGTATTTCCTCTGCAGTCTCCCGCAAGCGGTTCTCTCTTTTCACGAATCCGAAACGTCTGCCCGTCCTCGGACTGCTTTTCCACTTCTTCATATCGTAAAATTTCAGGAAAAGATTCATCCGGCTCGCCCTCTGCCAAAACCAGCAGAATGTGATTGCGGTCGGAGATTTTTAAGAACGTATCGATTTCCTTCATACACCATTCCGACTCCTGAAGTCTCGGCGTACAGATGACAATCAGATATTCGGAATGAAGAAGCGCTTTTTCGATTTCCGCCGACAATTCGGCGCTGACGGCAAGTTCCGCCTCATCACGAAAAACACGCTCCAGTCTGCGCCTTTTTATTTTTTTTGCCAATGCGCGAGGAAGCTTATAATTTTCCAGTTTTTTATGTATTTTTTCAGCGATTTCTTTATCCGGCGAACAGTGCCGATAACTGATAAAGGCATCGTATCTGATTTCCTCGGCCATTTATACTAAATCCTCCGGGATTCATTTTTTAAATTCCGCCGGCGTTTACTGAATGTAAACAACCGCCGTTTTCCGAAATGCCTTCACAATCCGGAAAAATCCGGAATAAAAAAGCAATACACAAAATAAATAGGTCATGGCTTCCGGTGATTTCCAGATAAAACAGCTGAAAATTGCAAGGATTCCGAGCGAAACGGAAAACAGACCGAATAACAGTCTAAGCAACCAAAAAGGAGCTTTGTTTTTCTTTTCCTCAAACGCTTTCATTACATCCAATATCCCGGAAAAGCCAAACAGGAAAAAGAGATAAATAAAAACCGGCAGTGTTCTGGTTCCGTACATGGTTGCGGTTAAAAGACCTAAATTTAAAATAATCATTCCGAGATACAGATTATATTTTCCTCCAATCATATGACGGGCAAGCGTGGAATAGAATGTCAGAAATTTTAATCCATAAGCAACCATGGAAACGGCAATAATGATAATAATAATTTTCATTCCTTTTTCCGGAAATAAAAACAGCAGGAAACCGAATAATATCATAAACAGACCCATTAAAACAGATCCGACACGTTTCATCTTACTCATGATGGTCTCCTCCGTTCGAATACTCAATTAACTTCATATAATCCTTAATTCCCGCAAATCCGTTCTTTTCATAATCGACCGAAACCCCGGCAATCGGATTACCGGATTTATATATTTTACCGGTTACCATGCTCTTTTGTGCCAGTGCTCCCAAAATGAATTTCCCGAGAAACGTATTATTCTTCTCTTCTTTCGCGGCATTTTTATATTCGTCCCTGTATAATTGCAAATCAAAATCAGAGATTTTTTCTCCTGAAAGTTCCTCGCCGAATGCCTTCCAGTCTTCGGCATCATTCACCTGACGCTTTTCCAGAATCGATTCGATTCTTGACCGATACGGTTTGATTGTATCCCATGCATAGGTATCCAGCTCAAATGATTCAACCTCTCCGCGCAGATACTGCATTGCGTATACCAACTGTGCAAAAGCATGAATATAGTCCGAAGGATTGTCCTTTAAAATTTCCTTATACTCTCCCCAGGCCGGAAGATATTTATATCGGATAAAGCTGTAATCCGGCAGATGTCCCGCTCTTCCGTGACCTAAATTCATAACCGTATTTTCGCTTGTCTGATAAAGCGAATTTACATAAACCGCATTTTCTATATCATCCACTGCTTTCGGATTGTGGGAAAATTTCATTTTCCTCGTTTTAAAGGAATCCCCGTCCGGAAGTATTTCATAAAAATGGCTGTCCGTATTATTGATTACCATCGAAGGCGTCCCCGCAAAATACTTATGCGCCCAGGTATCTGCCGTTACATGCATTGCGATTCCGACCGCCTGCAGACTTTTATTCTTTGCAAGTTCTATGGTATCTTTGACCAGCACTCCGTTCGAATTGCAGATTAAACGGTATTTATTCCGATATATTCTCGAGCAGTGTTTTTTTTCGGCATATAGATCATACGGCAGGAAATGAAACGATGCCCAGATTCTTGTAATATCCTGGAGTCCGAGCAAATCAGTCTTCTGTTCCACAAGTTCCACCGAAAGCTGTGTGGTAGCAGCCGATTTCGGGCCCTTAATGCTTGCTAAAAAAGTCTTGGAGCAAAAATCCACCAGCTGTGCGGAATAACAGATTTGTGATGCTTCCTCATGGGAATATCCGGCAATAACAGCCGCGCAGTAGGTTGCGTAATAATGAAAATCACCGTTCATTATTTTACCTCCTTCTGCCATCTTTTATGTAATACCTTCGAACGTATTGCAAAGATTACAAGTTCCACCAAAATCACAATGGAAGTAAGGGTTAAAAGAATATGCGCAATATCATCCATCGCGTAATCAAAAATATACCGGATTGCAGCCAGAAAAGCGTCCCAGTTTTCCATATCGCCTAACCCCATATTATATAGTTCCTGCAATCCATTTCCGTAAAACATTCTGCTCAGATTCGATACCGAAGCAAGCAGCGGCACGAATTCAAAAAACATAAAGAGGAATGCAAATGCAATATATGCAATCCTTTTCTTTTTCCCGAGGGATTGCAGACAGGCGGCTATTCCGGTATATACCTGTAATCCCGAAAACAGCAATGCTACAATACCGAAAATGACCAAAACAGCTATTACAATTCCGAAAAAAATTATCTTTAAGGTATCCGCATTCTCAGTACCTTCCAATCCGACCGTTAAATCCGCCAGCATTTTTTGCAGTTTTTCCCAATATTTGGGATAACGATAATATAAATCCAGTAACAGTTCTATGACTCCCCAGACCGCATAAATTACACAACCGACGCCGGCCGAATAAAGATTTCGGTCCGACTTACGAAGTTTCAGACTTAATTCATCATTTTGAAGGGCTTTTTCATAATTTCCGCTCATAGCCGACTCCTTTAAGATTTTTAACTGATATTTATTATACTACATCTTACACTGCAATATAATGATTCCTTCTTTTATTTTTCAGATTTCTTACAGAATTTAAATTTTACGTTTTTGTATGTATCTTCCTCGTTTTTTCACTTTTCAGATTTATCGGTTTCCATGCAGCTATAATACCGTTTTTATGCTATAATGAATCCATGAAAAAAATCTTTGCATTTCTGAAAAAAGAACCCATGCTGACCGTTTCGGTGCTTGCTGCGGTAATCTCGTTATTTATTACACCCCCGAAGGCGGATTTTTTAACGAGAATCGACTGGCATACACTCGGAACGCTTTTTATGATGTTAACCGTCCTGGAAGGTTTTAAACAGGAAAATATCTTCCGTCCCGTAATCCGCTTCGGCACAAAATTCAAAACCATGATTGTCCTTTCCCTGTTTTTGGTCTTCGGGGTCTTCTTCACATCGATGTTTGTCACCAATGACGTATCGCTGATTATCTTTGTCCCGCTTACCATTCTGCTCTTCCGCGCAGGAAAAAAAGAACATTATATCCTTCCCGTAATCTCAATGGAGAACATTGCTGCCATCCGCGGTTCGCTTTTAATGCCGTTCGGAAGTCCGCAGAATCTGTTCTTATACGAGCAGTCCGGAAAAAGTGCCGGACATTTTATCTTTCTTATGGCTCCGTTATGCGTTGGTTCCGGAATTCTTTTATTTCTCTTTATTCTGTTTTTATACCGGAAAAATCTGAAGGAAGAAATCCTTTATGAAAATGCGGAAGTGACCGGGGAATGGGATAAAAAATACCGGCCGCGCAGAATCGGCTACCTGATTCTCTTTGCCATGATTATATGGACCATCGTATCCAGAACAAAGCTCTGGCCGTTTGCGATTATCGTCGTGATCGTTACGGTTGCAATACTCAATATAAAGCTTTTTATAAAGGTTGATTATGTACTGCTTGTTACGTTCCTCTGTTTCTTTATCTTTTCGTCGGCAATTACGGGGAATCCGAAAATTTCGGAATTTTTAGGACGTATCGTAACCGGTCGGGAATATGTTTCCGTTCTTGTACTTTCCCAGTTTATCTCCAATGTTCCCGCTACCATTGTTTTATATCCGTTCTCGGAAAACTTTGCGGGATTGATTTACGGTGCCGATACGGCAGGCCTTTGTTCCTTAATCGGCTCACTTGCAAGCGTAATCAATTACCGCATTTATGTAAGGGAATATCCGGAAAACGGGAAAAAATTCATCAAATACTTTACCTTAATCAGCTGGGCATTCTTCATCATCGTGGTCATTCCGGGATATATTCTTTCCAAATATATGCAGTAAATTCATTTTATATTCAATCAAAAAACCGTTGCCGCTTCGGAATAATTTCCAAAGATGTGCAACGATTTTTCTCTTACTCTTCTTCCCGGTAGCTGCCATAGAACTTACTGCACTGACCGATTAACTCACCCTTCTTTTTCTTTACCTGATATGCCAGAATCAAATCATACAGATTTCCGGCAAAGCCCAAAACACCGCCGAAAATCAGGTTGATAAACATGAATAACCAGCAAATCGGAATCTGATTCTCGAAGTATTTGCAGACGCTCTCCGCCTGTTCCTGTGTATGGCATTCCCGGATGATACGAATATTCTTAAAATACCGGATACAGCCGATTAAGTTATACACCATCAGCAAAAGCGTTGCCACCCCGTATCCCCAGAAAATCGTAATAATACCGGCAATACACTGATATATGATAATGCAGATCCACAGCACGAAGCTTCCTACCATAAATCCTGCTACTTTACGAAAATAATCGTTTATTTCCCGCTCGGTCATTTTTGTTACCCCCGATGCTTACTTAAAATCATTTTTTCTTCTTTGCTTCCTGATAGGCATCTATGTCAATATTTCCGGAAGCAAGTTTTTTCTCCACCCAGAGCTGCATCGTTTCAACGGAAAGGGAAATCCGTTCCAGTTCGTCCTGAATCGTCACAAAATCATCGATTTCCTCCGCTTCGATTTTACCGTCGGCCGTAATTTCAATTAAACGTGCCTGGCTTTTCTGAATGGAATTTAAGGAAGCAAGCATTTCCAAAACAATCTGGGACAAATCCTTCATCTGTACTTCCGGTACATAATGCTTTCCGATTGCACATTCATGTGCGCAGTAATGATTGCAAAGCTGCGGTGCCTGATATTTTTCCGCCATCGTCATAATCTCATCCGGCTTGGCATCGAATTTGCTGTTTTCGATTCTCTCCAGACGTTCCGGGGTTATATATTCCAAAAGCTCGCTGGCTTTTTCACGGCTTAACCCCTTCTCTTCGCGGATAATCTGATAAATGGATTTGTTCTCTTTGGTTGATGTACGCGGCATAATGTTCTCCCCTTTTTACTCTGCTTATTTTAAGTTTTTTCGTTTCTCTGTATTTTTTATTTTGCTTTTTTATTTTGCTTTTTTTATTTTCAGTTCATTATTATTGCAGTTCTTTTTTGGTTCCGTAAGCGAACAGTAATCTTACTTAACCAGCAAAAACAACAGATTTACCAATAGTCCTGCCAGGCAGGAAAATACAATTACAAAAACCCAGTATAAAATAAAATTTTTGATTCCGAGTACGGCCTTTAACGCTCCTAAATTCGTAATCTTCGTAGCCGGTCCGGTAATCATGAAGGCAGCTGCACTTCCCATGCTCATGCCGTTTGCAAGCCACGCCTGCAGGATCGGAATAGTGCCTCCGCCACAGACATAAAGCGGAACACCGACGGTTGCCGCCATCAGCACACCCCATGCCTCATTCCCTCCGAACAGAAATGTCATGGTTTCCTTCGGAATATATCTTTGAAACAGTGCCGATAACAGAACTCCGATTAAAAAATACAGGCCGGTTGCCTTAATGTTCCGGTAAAGATTTTTCAGAAACCGGATAAACAAATTCGGGTCGGTATCCTTATTCTTCGGTTCCTCAAATCCCTTAAAATCAAAGAACTGTCGGATTTTTTCTTCCCCGGAATTTTCTTTCCGGATTCCGCAGTATAACATAACAAGAATTCCGGCTGCAATCCCGCATAAAAAACAGCTGATGATACGTACCAAAAGTGCCCTCATCCCAAGGGCAGCGGAATAAATAATCAACTGCGGATTTAATAGAATGGAACTCATCATAAAGGATGCCAGCCATTCATCTTTGATTCCACCCTTTGAAAAAGATGCTGCAATCGGAATTGTTCCGTACATGCAAAGCGGCGATGCTATGCCAAGAAGTGATGCAAACAGGATTCCTGCAAATCCGACACGCAACCCCTTCATGTTCCGCATCAGATTATGAATTTTATCCTTAAAAAATACGGAAACAACCGAGCCGATTATCATACCGACAACCCAGTAGCCGAAAATTTGCTTTAACTGCACCAGAAAATAATATCCGACATACAGAAATTCCCGTCTTATGATTTCCCAAATCATTATTCTTCGTCCATATCAATTAAGCGGTACGCCCGGTTTCCGAGTCCGATTTCTTCCGCATGCTTTAAAATATTGAGTCCGTTTAAGGACAGAATTCTGTTCTGAAGCGACGTACCGTCTTCCACTTCAAAAACCTGATCCACGCAGGCCTGATCGATTGCCACGGGATCACGGGATGCCATGATTCCGATATCATGCATGTCCACCTCTGCCGGATTGGATACACAGTCACAGTCAACGGACATATTATTCAAAACACTGATAAAAATGATATTCTCGCCGTGATTTTCATAATCATATACGGATTTTGCAGCTTCCGCCATCGAATCCGTAAAAACATCCTGATTGATTGTAAGCGCCGCTAACGTAATCGTCGGCTTCTTAAACACTCCGCCCGAATGAATTCTAACCTTTCCTTCTGAAGATGCAATTCCGATGGAAATATTTTTCATTGCACCGCCGAAGCCGCCCATCGGATGGCCTTTGAAATGCGTCAAAACCATAATAAAATCATAATTTGCAAGATTCTTTCCGACCCAGTTTTCCTGAAGGTGAACGCCACCCTGAACCGGGATTGCCATATAGCCGTCACGGTCCATAATATCAACATCCGCAATATCGGTAAAGCCATGATCACGTGCCACCTGCATATGCATTTCGGTTTCCATTCTCTTCGATCCGGAATATGCCGTATTACATTCAATAATGGTTCCGTCCACGCTCTGTACCAGGTCCTTAATCAGATTCGGATCCAGGTAATTCGGATTGCCGGCCTCACCGGTTGATAATTTAACTCCGACATTTCCGGTCGGATTTACATCCAAAGCCTCATACATCCGCTCAAGCCCCTCCGGAGAGATATCGCGTGTAAAATAAACATCGGATGCTGCATTATAGCTTCTTCCTTCCGCCTCCATCCGTTCCACGTTATAGAATTCATGCGGCTGAATCTCATAATGCATATGTTTTTTATAACCGATTACGCCGGCTGTAATGATCACTGCAAGAACTCCCACGATAATTAACGCGGTAATAAGTCTTTTCTTTAATCTGCTCTTCTTTTCTTCCTGTGTCAGATTCTTCTTTCCCATCTTACCTGACCTTTCTTACATAGTTTTTAAAAAAAATTCGCTTTAAAGGGCTTTCGTTTCATCTCCGTTTACGGAACCGGATAAATAGATTTTCGTAAACAGCTGTTTTATTTCCGGATAATTGATAAACTCATCCATCGCGATTCGTTGATCCGCCAAAAGAATCTGCGATCTCGTTTCATTTAAATGTGTTAAAAACAGGGATACGGCCGGATCATTCGTCTGATTCCCGCTCTGATTCTCGCTCTGATTCCCGCTCTGATTCTCGCCCTTTCGATTATTCAAATATTTAAGATCCTCTTTTACAGGCGTGATAAATTCCGCCAAGGTTCCATGCGTTGCATAGCGAATACTCCCCTGCCATGGATTCTCCACATTTGTCAGATCAGCCTCCACTCCTTCTAAAGCTTCAGGCTTTGTTTCATAAGGCAGTTCCCCGGCCCCGTGTCTCGTCACATAGGTTCTCGATACGTAACAAACCTCCGACAGAGAAAGATCTGCTTTTTCAAGTAATGCCGTAATGTTTGCAAGTCCTGTTTTTGAAGCAGTAACGTGCGGTTGAAAATACATATTATCACAGTCCAATAAAAGTCCCTGTCCGGTTTCAAAAACAATTTCCGGAGCAGATTGTAAAATGGCATTCTCTTCTTCCGCAAACGAAATCTGTTCGGCATTTCGCATCATCTCTTCCGAAGCATTGTAAAGAATTTCTTTCGAGCAAAGCATTTCCTCGTATTCCGGAGAGCCTGATCCAAGCCCCAGTTCCCGAAATCGTTTTTTCCCATATTCTTCCCGGATTTCGGAAAGCATCTTTGCAAATTCGGAAGCACTTTTTCCGAATAAATCTCCCGCCGTTATCATAAACCCGGCTTTGCTTCGCAAATCCCCTTCGTTAATTCCCATCCCGCAACTGCCGTGACGATTTTTTCCACGGGATTCTTCCAGTGCCATATTTATTATAATGTCATCGATGTAAATCAGCGGAGTCTTCACATTGCAGATAATCTTCGGAATAAAATGCGTCATCCCATAAAATTCCGCCATCTCTTCGCCGATTTTATAAAAATCGGGATAATAGGTGGTTGCAAAATACGTATCCGCGCCTCGGAAGGAACCGGAGGAAAGCTGATGAAACACGAAGCGTTTCGAATCAAATGTCACCGTATGGCCCGCCTGGGCGCCCCCGTTATGTTTTACCACAAGACAATGCGGGACCCGTCCGCAG
>CACZRH010000111.1 GCA_902783455.1 uncultured Lachnospiraceae bacterium
GCAGTAATTGCTTCCTTGGCTTCCTCAACAGTAAGACCTGTAAATTCTTCTGAATTAATTAACTTATATCCCTTGCCAAGATAAGCACCTTTTTCAAAAGCCGCCCCTGACACATCTACATGACCTAACTTCTCATCGCCATCAATAACCTGAATCATCTCAATGTTATGAGCGATTGCATATTCAAAGTCTCTCTGGTCATGGGAAGGAACAGCCATAACCGCACCGGTACCATAATTAGCCAGAACGAAATCACCGATGAAAACTTCCGCTTCCTTGCCGTTTATGGGGTTAATACATGTAATACCCTCTAATCTGCATCCGGATTTGGTCCTATTAAGCTCTGTCCGGTCCATATCATTCTTCTTTAAGGTCTCATCAATATAAGCCTGAACCTCTTCTTTATTCTTGATCCTGGGCATCAGATCCTTTACCAGCTGTCCGTCGGGAGCCAGTACCATAAAGGTGATACCGTAAATGGTCTCTATACATGTGGTATAAATAGAGAACTCTCCGCCCCCTACGATCTTAAAATCAACCTCAACACCTTCGGATTTGCCGATCCAGTGACGCTGCATATCCTTTGTGGACTTCGGCCAGTCAATCTCTTCAAGACCTTCAAGCAGTTCTTCCGCAAGCGCAGGCTGATCAAGTACCTACTGCTTCATGTTCTTACGAACAACCGGATAGCCGCCTCTTTCACTCTTTCCGTCAATAACCTCATCGTTGGAAAGTACGGTACCGAGTTCCTCGCACCAGTTTACCGGCATGTCAATGTATTTTGCATAGCCGTCTAAATAAAGCTGTTTAAAAATCCACTGCGTCCATTTATAGAATTTCGGATCGGATGTGGCAACCATTTTGGACCAGTCATAATCGAAACCGAGTTCCTTAAGCTGTTTGGAAAATGTCTCGATATTTTTCTCGGTAAATCCGTTCGGATGGTTTCCGGTCGTTACCGCATACTGTTCCGCCGGCAGACCGAAGGAATCATATCCCATCGGATGGAGTACGTTATATCCCTGCATACGTTTCATACGGGATACGATATCCGTTGCGGTATAGCCTTCCGGATGTCCTGCATGAAGGCCGACACCTGACGGATACGGGAACATGTCCAGTGCATAGAATTTCGGCTTACTGAAATCCCACACATCCGTCTTGAAGGTCTGATTTTCCTCCCAGTATTTCTGCCATTTCCGCTCAATTTCCGCGGGGTTGTAAATCTTATCCATGTTACTTCTCTCCTATCCTTAATTTCTACTAAATATATTTTTCAGAATGGCTCGCTTCGAATCAACGTATATCACACCTTGAGTGGCACTCTCTCAAACTTAACAACATCCACGAGTCCCTGCGTGGACATCTTCAGTGCCGGAATGACCGGAAGGCTCACAAAGGCCATGTTCATGAAGGGCTCCACGTTACGCGGAGTGCCGAGTTCGTATACCGCGTTGCGCACACGTGCGTTAAATCCGGCGGTATCCTTCGCGGAGAAATCGGACATCAATCCCGCAATCGGAAGCGCCATTCTGGCGATGTCCTTTCCTTCTTTTACGACCACATTGCCGCCACCCATCGAAATGATTTTGTTTGCGGCTGCTGCCATTTCCTCATCGGAGGTTCCGATTACGATGATATTATGGGAATCGTGGGAAACGCTTGATGCAATGGCACCCGCCTTCATTCCGATTCCTTTGATAAAGCCGATTCCGATATGACCGGTTCCTTTATGCCGTTCAATTACGGCAAGCTTTAAAATATCACGGTTTATATCGATTCCGCTGTTTTGATCAAAAAACAACTCCTCATGTGCTTCCTTGGTGATGATCTGTCCCGGAATCAGTTCAATGACCCTGCAAAGACCGTTTTCCTCATTCAGCCGGAAGCTCTCCGCACTAAGCGGCTCCACACGGAAGGTATCACGAACCCTTTCTTCAAGTTTCATGTCAACCTTCGGACTTTCAATCGGGATCAAATCTCCGTTTCTAACCACACATTTACCGTGTACATAAACATCGGTAACGTGGAATCCCTCAAGGTCATCCACAATCGCCAGATTCGCAATATATCCCGGTGCAACGGCACCCATATCGGGGATTCTGAAATATTCGGCCGCCTGCAGGGATGCCATCCTTATGGCAATCACGGGATCCACGCCGAGTTCCGATGCAAAGCGGATAATCTTGTCAATATGTCCCTTGTTTAAAAGATCCGTCGGATGGGAATCATCCGTAACCAGTAAACAGCGGTGATTGTATTTCGGATCAAATAATCCGATTAAATCCTTTAAATTTCTGGCAGCCGTTCCTTCGCGGATCATGATATACTGACCGCGCTTTAATTTTTCCACGGCCTCCGCAAGATTCGAGCACTCATGATCGGAGTTTACGCCTGCCGATACATAGGCATCCAGCTCCCTTCCGTGCAGAAGCGGTGCATGTCCGTCCACGACCTTTCCTGCTGCCTTCGCCCCTTTAATCTTTGCAAGCACCTCCGGATCCTTCATCACAACGCCCGGAAAATTCATCATCTCGGCAAGTCCCAAAACTCTGGGATTTCGATACAGTTCTTCTAAATCCGCAGCATGAAGTTCTGCACCCGTCTCGTCAAAAAACGTTGCCGGCACACAGGAGGATGCCGTAAAATAAATATCCATCGGCAGACCGGCACTGGCTTCCAACATGTAGCGGATTCCGTCTAAGCCGCAGACATTGGCAATCTCGTGGGGATCGGCAACAATCGCGGTGGTTCCGTGGGGGAGACTTACATTTGCAAGCTCCGTCGGAATCATCATCGTACTCTCTATGTGAATATGCCCGTCAATCAGTCCCGGACAAATAAATTTGCCGGAAAGGTCGCGAACTTTCTCCGCGTCGGAATCCGTATAATAATTTCCGACACCGATAATCCGGTCATTTTCCAGCAATACGTTTACTTTTGTTACTTCGTCGGTAAATACATTTACGACAAAAGCGTTTTTTAGAAGTGTTTTCACTTTAGACTCCCTGCCCATAAAAAATCACTTTACATTGTAGCATAAATGCCCGAAAATAACAATGAAATACGTATTCCGTTTTTGAAATATGTTAAAACACCAAAGGAGCATAAATTGAACATACAAAAACCCTCCAACCCGAATACCTGCAGAATCTTAAATTCCCGTATCTTAGAAAAAGACGGCCTTTTCCGGCCGGTTCGTTTTTGCGTGGAAGAACGTAACGATACGGAAGTTCTTCTTTACAACACTCTTACGGAAGGGATGATTGCCCTTTCTCCGGAGGAATATGCAGCTTTTAAGGAAATTTCGCCTCTTTCTTCCGACCTTCGTAAAAGCCTTGCCGAAAACGGTTTCCTGGTTCCGAAGGATTTCGATGAATATGCTTTTGTGGATGACTGCCGAACCTTTACCGAACTGAAAAATTCCTTAGCGCAGGATTTCCGCATCTTTTATATCTATCCGACCACCGGCTGCAATGCCAGATGCTTTTACTGCTTTGAAGAAGGCATCCCTGTAAGGCGGATGAGCATGGAAACCGCGGAGAAAACCGCGGAATTCATCATTCAAAATACCAAAGATGCAAAGGTTCGCATTACCTGGTTCGGCGGAGAACCGACAACCGGAATCCCTGTAATCGATTTCATCTGCGAACGCTTAAACAGGGCCGGCATTGATTTTTATTCCGTCTTTAAAACCAACGGCTATCTTTTGGATGACGCACTTCTTTCGAAATTTACCAAAGAATATCACACCACGCTGATTCAGATTCCCATCGACGGCATTAAAGAAACCTATGATCAAACCAAGGCCTATGTAAATGTCCCTGCCGGGGAAAGCGCATTTGACCGTGTTATTTTAAATATCGGCAAAGCCCTAAATGCCGGCATCCGCGTCGACATCCGGTTAAACATCGGCATGCACAATGCCAAAGAGGTACCGGAAATTCTGGAATTTCTGGCATCCCGCTTTGGGAACAATCCCGCATTCGGCATTTTCCCACAGGTTTTAAACGAGGGCGGAACCGATACGTATACTGCCGAAGAACGAAATGCCTTATTTGAAATCCAGAAGGACAGCTACCGTTATCTGATTACGCATCATGTCCGGTTCGGCCAGAACCGTTTCCGTCTTCCGGATTTTAAATGTCACTCCTGCATGGCGGATTCCCCCGAATGTGTCGGAATCTCACCGGAAGGGTATTTAAGCAAATGCCCGGAAAACATCAATCATGCAAACTTCTTCGGTTCCGTATACGACCCGGAAAAAAGGCTGGATGAAAACATCGACTGTTTCATGAAAAAACAGGACCGGGAAGAATGCAGGGCATGCATTTTTTACCCGTCCTGTTGTACGCTTGAAAACTGCATCGGCAGGAAAAATCCCTGCTCGGATGCACACCGAGATTTCCGCCTTTGGAAAACCCGGGAATTTATGAGAACTCTGTTGTAAAAGCCGCCTTCAAAACGGATCGTCTTTTTGAAAGCGGCTTTTTTGAGTCTGAAGATTGTTTACGCCATGAAATCCTTCGGATTGATCTTAAGAAGCTCTCCCGGACGATAGTCCTGTCTCTTTAAATAAGTCGTATCCTTCTGCTCATCCATCGGGATAAACGGCTTAAATCCGGGCAGGGCTTCTTTGATTTTCGAATAATAATTGTCCCGGAAGAAAATACAGAACGGATCCGAGGGACCGCAGTAACTTCCATGACAGATTAAGCTGATTGCCGGACATCCTCCGCCGCAGTTTTCCAAAAACGGGCAGTTTTTGCACCGATCGTTTCCGTCCCTCTTATCCTTCACGGTCTTAGTCACCAGTCTGCAAAACGGACCGTCCGAAATCAGTTCTTTAACGCTATTTTTCTCCAAATCCCCGATACAGATTCCATTTGATTTAAAAGCACCGGACATTTTCAGACAGGGATATAAATATCCGTCGGCCGCAATGCAGATGCTGCCCTGGCAGAGATATTCCGATAAATTATTCTTTCCTTCCCAATACCTTACCGGCGTGGCACGGAAAAATTTCCGTTTCGGATTCACACTGAAAAATCCCCAGAATTCCAGATACATTGCCCCGCCGGATGCGTAGTAATCCTTTGCAAGTTTCACGCTCATATCATAATACTCATCCCACGTAAGGCATGCATCGCCTGATGTCTGAATCCAGCGCGGCGCTTCGGTTGTGCGGATAACCCTTACCTTCCAGACGCCCATTCGGTCAAGGAAACGAATCGATTCCGCCAGGGAATCCTTATTCTTCCGGTTGGCATTCATATTAATCCATACCTTAAATCCGTTCTCAATACATAGACGGATTGCATCAAGCGCCTTCTTTTCCGCACCTTCCGACTGTCGCATCCAGTCATGAAATCCAATACCGTCATAAGAAATTCTCATGATCGGTTTTATGCCGAGTGCTTTTATCCGATCAAGAGATTCCTGCGTAAGAAAAGCACCGTTTGTATTAATCGTATCCACTTCGATTTCATTTTTCGAAGCCTCCTTCAGGATTTCAAAAAAATCCGGGTGAAGCATCGGTTCCCCGCCGGTTAAAAGAACACTCTGCACACCGACTTCTCGAAGCTGTCCGAAATATCTTCTGATCTGTTCAATGGAAAGCTGATTTCTCGAAACGTTTAAATCCGCCGCATTAAAACAATGCAGACAGTTATAATTACAGCGCTCCGTAATTTCAATCTCCGCACAACAATACATGGGATTGGAATAAAAACGTGGCAGCTGCCAGTCGCTTAATCCCTCCTCTTTTCTTTTTTCTTTGGAGATCTCTTCAGACTTCTCTTCCGACCCTTCTTCCGCCTTCTCAATCATGCCGTGCCGAAGAAGCCCCTCCAGCTCCGGACATTCTTCCACTTCCTGCATTCCGTCACATTCCAGCAGGAGAAGATATTCTTTTTGAGAGACTTTCCATACCAGCCTGTGCACCCTGTCATAGCAGGCATACGGTGCATTTTCCCAGGACCGCAGGGCTAAATTCCGATTTATCAGATATTTTGCCATATTTTCCCCTTATTCACTTTCCCCTGCTCTTTGGAGCATATTCTCATACCCCCGAAGGACTGTTTCATCCAGCTTATCGATATACCGGTTGCAGTCATACTTTCCTTCGATGCCCCAGCTGTGCATACATCTTCCGAGACAGACGGGAAGCATTTCGCAGTTTCTGCATTTTTCCCGCTTCGTAACGGTATTATTCATGAAAACTTTCGTCTCCGGATTTTCCCACAAAGTCTCCGGAGAATCGGAAAATACGTTTCCGATTACGTGCTCTTCCATTCCGAAATACCAGTTGCATTTATAAAGATTTCCTTTTTCATCTATGCAAAAAGAATATTTTCTGACACCGTTGCAAACCTGCCCGTGTTTCTTTCCGGTTAAGCCGTCCCGGAAAGCATCCGGATCGTCACTTACCTTTAAATCCTTTAAAATCTGATAGATTTCATAATATTCCGGATACGGCAGTTCAATCTTATTTAATTCTTCCGACACCGATTTCTCCACACGCATGCGCTCCGGTGTCACAATAATCGTATTCCCGCTGATTCTCTGAACCTCCTTTAAGTTCGAAACCAGGGTAACATATTCGTCCTTATTTGAGCGGTTTAAATTACAGCGAATCCGGTAGGTAATCTTCGTCGGCGTTTTTAAATGATTCAGAATTGTTTCGTAACTTCCCTGTCCGCCTTTTAAATACCGCATGGCATCATGACTTTTTTTGCTTCCGTCCACGGAAATGCGCACTGTCCCTACTCTTCCCTCTTCCAGCATGCGGATGTTTTTCTCCGTCAGAAAATAGCCGTTGGAATAAACTGTTGCCAAATAAAGAATCCGGTTCTCATCGCAAAATTCAATCAGTTCTTTACTGATACGTTCTATGATTCCAGGCTCCAGAAGCGGCTCCCCGCCGAACCAGATGATACTAAGCGACGTCGCATCCGCCGTTTTGCATAACTTCTTTACAAAATCCGCCACCGCTTCTTCGGTTTTTGTATCCATCCGGCCGTTTCGAAGCTGCCCCGTTTCAATACAGTATGCACAGGAAAAATTGCAGCCCATGGTCGGACAGATCAGTAAATGCACGTCCTTATCTTCCGCCTGTCGTTTTTTCTGCCTTTCCGTAAGGATTTCATATTCCTCCTTGTCCGTCAGAAATCCGGCATCGTATAAATCCCTTAAAAAATCTGACGAAAGCTCTTCATAGGGCGCATTTTCGTAAATCATCATCTGAAGATCCGTCATCGTTACGATTTTTCCGGTGAGAAAGCTGTATAACACCCACCGGTCCTGTTTGGGGTCCCGGACCGCATGCACATATTTCGATTTTTGATACGCTTTTACAACCTCTTCCATAACCTGTATTTCCACTAAACAAAGGAAGGGAAAATGAATTCTTCCGGATTCATTTTCCCATTCTTTCAAAAATTATCATGTTTTACCATGACTGCTGCAGATTAGCATCCGCCGCAACTGCCTCCGCCGCTGACCTTGTCAAGGTCATCGCCGGCAACTTCGAGCTTCTCGCTGAATGCCTTTAATACTGCCTGAGCCTGCTCTTCAGTAAGGGTAATGCCATTGTCATTTGCAATTTTTACGATTCCTGCTGCATTCTCTTCCTTTGCTGCAAGTTTGATTAATTCCTTTGCCTTATCCTTCGGAACGGCTTTTAAAATTTCCATTACTTCCAAATCCATTTACCATACCTCCTTTTTACCATAACCACCTGTAATCCTTCCGCTGTTTGCAATCCGGATTACCCTTAAAACATACCATATTTTCTTCTTTTTCACAACCTAATCTTTCCCCGGACCGGACAACCGTTTCAAACCCGCTCAGACGATTGCATCCTGTCCTTTCCGAAACAGTTTCCGAATGCTTTTCGTATTATACCCCGTATGCTTCCATCTGCTGCCGCCTTACAAGCTCCGTAAAGAAACCGTTTTTCTGCATCAGGGTATCATAATCTCCCTCTTCAATGATTTTCCCCTCATCCAGCACGAGAATGCGGTCGCAGTTTTTAATGGTGGAAAGCCGGTGTGCGACAACGATTCTGGTGCAGGAAAGCTGATCGAGTGCATCCGAAATATGCTTCTGGGAGACATTGTCCAGTGCACTTGTCGCTTCATCAAAAATCAAAAGTCCGGGATGATTCGCAACGGCCCTGGCAATCATAATCTTTTGAATCTGACCGCCTGACATTCCTTTTCCGCCGTACGGAAGCGGCGTTTTAAGTCCTAACGGAAGCATCAGGATATCCTCTTCAAGTCCTGCAGTTTTGACAGCCTCCCAGACCTCTTCCTCGGTCAGATTCGCATTATTTAATTTGATATTATCCTCTATGGTACCGCGGATTACCGTGCCGCTTTGCAGTACCACGCCGATATTTTTGCGGACGGATTTTAAATCCAGCGCTCGAAGCGGCTGTCCGTTATAGAATACATCGCCTTTCCCGGGATTTTCGAATCCTAACAGCAGCTTGATGGTTGTGGATTTGCCGCACCCGGATTTCCCGACTAAAGCAACATATTCTCCTTTATTCACGGTAAAATCCAGATTATCTAAAATTTTCTTTCCCTCTTTGGAATATCCAAACGATACATGCTTTAATGCAAGCGTTCCGTTTAAACTGTTTACCACAATGCGCTCTTTCGCATTCTCGGTTTCCGACTGAAATACCGGTTTTAACAGTTCAAAAATCGGAACCGCGGAAGCCATCGCAAGCGCCTGTGTACAGGCTTCCGTAATGAAACCGAGCATCAGAAAATAGGTGGTGTAAAACCCGTAAAATGCACTGACGGAAAGAGTCTGACGGATAGAATCCCCGTAAAAGGATAACATTCCGATGGAAATAATTGCCGTTGTAAGTGGTGTAACCAGACGCAGGAACATCGGAGGCCGGTATTTGTTCACGGCCGAATTTTTATATGCCTGCGTCCAGCGGACAAAGGCTCTTTTTGCGGAACCGGTAAGCGTGATTTTCTGTACGCCGTGAATCAGACTAAGAGACAGACTGTCTTCTTCCGCTTTATATGCCAGTGCCTCCTTGGATACCTTATACTGAACGAAAACCGCAACGAGATTAACCAGAAAAATTTCAACGATAAAGATAATACAGTGCTTTTCCATATCCGGTGCATAATCCATGCACTGCGCCAAATAAATCAGGGAAAAAAGTGCCGAAACAAAGAATGTGATTCCGCCGGATAAAACGGTATATAAAAGCTCTTCAATCTTCATGATATGATTTCCGATGTCGCCTGCGGAATAATTCGTTATTTCGCTGACAGGGAGGGAATAAACGCGCATCATAATCGCTGCCTGATAATTCTTTGCGATTCTTGTGACTCCTTTATGAAGCACGTTGTCGCGATACAACCCGAAGAAAAACCGTACACCCACCACGGCAAAGATCACTATGGCTGCAAAAACAGCAGAAACTATAGGCTGGTTTTCATTTACGATTTCAGTATCAAACAAATAAGTGGTAATCCGGGGAATCATGGAACCCATTGCAACAAAAAGAAACGTAAAAAGCAATACCAGTACAAGCCTTCCTCCATGCACGGAAGAAAGAATAAACCGGACATTATCACGGAATGTCAGTTTCCCTGCAGGAAGCGCACGGAATATTTCATATAAGACGTTCGTAAATGCCGAAGCATTCTCTTTTCCGATTACGATTCTGCCCCCGGTATCCGGATCCTTATAATAATATTTTCCCTTTCTCGGAAGAACCGCCACGGGACGACCATCCTGAAGAGTTGCCAGAATCGGACCGTGCTCTTCTTTATACCACTCGGAAGAGGAATCAAGATATCTCCACATCATTCCGTACGGACGAAGAAGATATTTTAACTGCTCCTCGAATTCCAGATTCCGCTTTGCAGTCCACACCATCTTAATTCTGTAAGCAGACAGAATTTCCTCCAAAACCGGATAAAGCCGCTCGCTGGCCTCTTCCGTATTCAGGCGCTGAAATTTACCGGTTACCGCGCTGTTTAAAGTTGCTACGGAATCGGCAAATAATTTATCTTCGTATTTTTCCAAATCACGGATTTCTTCATCAAACCAACCCATATCCGCTCCTTACATTCCCCGGACCAGTTCCGCGTATGCCCCGCCCATTTTCAGCAATTCCTCATGTGTCCCACGCTCCACAACTGCTCCTTTATCCAGAACAAAAATTTCATCGCAGTCACGGATTGTGGAAAGTCTGTGGGCTATGACAATACAGGTAATTCCCTGTTCTTTGACGGATTTCACAACCTCATACTCGGTCATGGCATCCAGTGCGCTGGTTGCCTCATCCAGAATCATTACGGACGGATTCGAAGCAAGCGCTCTCGCAATTTCCAGTCTCTGCCGTTCTCCTCCGGAAAAATCGCTGCCGCCGTCTTTGATTACATAGGAAAAGCCTCCGGCCTTTTCCATGATTTCATCGCTGATATGCGCATCCCTTGCAGCCAGAACCATGTCATAGTTTTCGATGAACGGATTCCACATTTTGATATTATTTTCCAGGGTATCCTTAAAGAGAATAATATTCTGATTTACCACGGAAAGAGACTCTCTGAATACTTTTTCCGGAATTTCCCCGATTTTTTTCCCGTCATAGATAATCTCCCCGCTCCAGGGTTCATACATGCCGGAAATCAGCGAGGAAATTGTGGATTTGCCGCAGCCGCTTCGTCCGACGAATGCCACCCTGCTGCCGGGTTTGATTTCGATATTTAAATCCTTTATAAGCGGCTCCTCTAACGGAGAATAGCCGAAGGAGACATTTTTTAATTCAATATGCCCTTTTAATTTCCCGTATTCCTCCGTTTCGGATATTTCATCCGCAAACGGATGATACTCGGGATACTCCATAACATCATTCACGCGCTCTATATCCGTTCTCATTTCGTTTAAAAGCTGATCGGAATTGATAATCTGCTCCATCGGGGATAAGAACGAGGAAAGAATTCCCTGAAAAGCCAGGAAGGTACCGATTGTAAATTCACCTTTTGTAATCAGCATATATCCGATTACAAGCGAAACAGCGGAGACAATTCCGTTGACTAAAAGCAGAACATTCTTCAATCGGTTGGTAATCCGTTTATATTTATATTTTCCGGTAATGACCTTATACTGATTCTCCGCCCATGCGGAAAAAGAGCTGTTCTCCGCACCGGATGCCTTAATGGTCTCTAACATGCTGATGGAACCGATGGTCGAGGAATATAATTTTCCGACATCGGTACGCATTACACGGGCAATATTCAGTCTTTCCTTCGCGGAAATTCTGGAAAACGCAGCATTTACGGCAATATTGACAATCCCGACCAGTGCCAGAAGATAGTGATACTTAAACATTACGATCGCGTAAATGATCATCATGATGGAATTTAATGTCAACGGAATTACCAGATTAATCATGGTTTCCGAGATTGTCGAATTGGCCTGCTTGCGCTGCTGCAAATCACCGGTATCACGCTGAAAGAAGAATTTTTCCGGGAGATTTAAAAGATGTTTCATGTATGCCGTATCATTTTCCACGGCAATCAGACCGAAGAATTTAAAGCGGTTTATCGCCGAAATCCAGCCTACGGCAAGTTCAAACAATGCCACACAGAATACGGCAATGGTAAACGCCGTAAACAGAGCAAGTAACGTCATATGCTCGGGTTTGGCCTTATAATTTCCAATGCTTGCCGCCACCTCCTTTACAAATTCAATTGCCAGGAAGCGGTCCATAAAAAATTTGGAAAAAAACGGCTGAATAACGTGAACCAGCGACAACAGCAGCGTGGTTACCGCCATAAAAATAACCGCCTTTTTATACTGCTTAATCCGCTCTAAAATATATTCCCCGACCTTAACCTTTTTCCCGGAGGGTTCAAAACGTTCCGTCGGTTCGAACATGACACACATATTCGTATAGTTTTCGGCAAACTGTTCTTTGGAATATACAACACGTCCGAGTGTGGGATCATTGACAATAACCTTATTGCCTTTTACTCCGCATACAACGATAAAATGCGCACCTCTCCAGTGCGCAATGCAGGGAAACGTTGCCTCTTTGAACAACGTATCGCTATGATAACGGAATGCCTTATAGGAGAGTCCGTAGTATTCTGCAGTCTTAACCACCTTGGAAAGTTTCTGTCCGTCTCTTGAAACGCCGCAGTCTTCCCGAAGAGTCGCAAGATCGATCCACTTTCCGTAATATGCCAGAATCATGCCAAGGCTCGCAGCACCACATTCCATGGCCTCCATCTGCATGACCACGGGAACTTTGGCGATTCCTTTTTTAATCGGTTTTTTAAGAAGATTATTTCCCACTTTTCCCCCGGCGGTTTTCTAAAAAATTCTGATTTCTGAGTATTTCTGTTTTCTAAATAGTCCTGATCTCTTAATAGTTCTGATTTCCGAATAGTCCTGATTTCTGAATAGTCCTAGAAAGAAGATATGGTATCGTCGTCATCTCCGACGTCTTTCTTGAAATCCCTGATTACTACAAAATAGCTGAAGTTTTCATTTACCTGCACTTCCACGCGGTCTCCGACCTTATGGTGAAGCAGTGCCTTGCCGAGCGGGGATTCGATACTGACGGATCCTTTCAGGGAATCACTCCGGATTCCGGTAACGATTTTATAGGTCTCTTCCAAGTCATCGTCTTCAAAATACAAAGTCACAAGACTGTTCATTCCGATTTCGTCGTCCTTCGAAGTGTCCTCGATGACATTTGCCGTATTAATCATCTTTTCAAGATAACGGATCCGGCTGTTATTTTTATTATTTTCACGCTTTGCCACATAGTATTCGAAATTCTCGCTTAAGTCGCCCTGCGCCCTGGCCTCCTTTAAATTCTCCAATAGTTTCGGCCGAAGCGTAACCTTGCGGTACTCGATTTCTTCTTCGATTTTTTTAATATCGGAAGCTGTTAATGTTTCACCCATAATAATCTGCCTTTCTGAATAATAGTTCCCTTTATAACGAGCGACACCGTATCAACGGTGCCGCCATTTAAATCCTTTATTTGTCTCTTTGTCTTAGTTTGCGGAGGAAATCAGTACTCCGTGAACGATATTCTGAATACCGGATACGATTAATACAATCGCAATCACGATTAAAAATGCAACACTTACCGCATTTCCGAAGCGAAGCGGGGAAATGAGTGCCAGAGCTCCGAGGATGATATTTAATACTCCGAGAATTAAGGACACATACCATGCTTTTGCTTTTGCCTTATTCGCCGCAAAGGATTCCTTGATTTTGAATCCGCCGTCCAAAAGAAGCGTAACGCCTAAGAAAACCGCGATAATCCATACAATCAGGTTGAAGCAGAACATTAATACACCCGCTGCAATGGACAGAATTCCGATGATCAGTGACGGCACCTTCTGACGGTCCTTTACGAAAAACACGATATTTACGATACCTGCTATAATCAGGATTCCGCCGATGACCCATTTCAAAAATGTCGTAATGGCATCCACAACCGGCTGACGGAAAATAATTGCCAGAATACCGAGTACGATAAATACGATTCCCAGAATAATACTTCTTGCTACTACCGTTTTCTTCTCTTCCATTCTCAGGTCCCCCTTAAGACACTATGTTTTATTCTTTTTCCCGCTCACACCGGTGCTTCCCGCATCTGATTTGCACACCGGCGAATATTTTCTTCACAAAAAATCATCCCTTTCATTGTATTGCAAAATCCCCTTAATTGCAATATTTCCATAACAATTAAGGGGATCTTGGGAAATTGGAAAAAATAAAATGAAAAGGATGAAAACATTGGGAATGTTTATCGGCTGATTTACTCTGCTCCGTCCATCCGGTAAAGGAATTTAATGCTTCCTTTTCCTTTGGCCTTTTCTTCGGTATACTCCCCGGATGCCTCGCGTAATCCTTCAATCCGGACGGATAAGGTATCCAGCTTGTCTTCTTTTACTTCCATCAGACGCTTTACTCCTTCCTCATCAAACTTCACCAGTCCGTCACTTAAGGTGCCTGCACCTTCTTTTAACGAATTGATGCCTTCCTGCAGGGCCGGCATATTACCGTTTAATTTAGCCGTACCGTTTGATAATTCTCCGGCTCCGTTATCCACTTTTTCAATTCCGTCACGGAGAGCTGCGGCACCGTTATTTAAAGCATTCACACCGGCACTTAACTGATCTGCACCGCCTTTTAAGCTGTCGGCTCCGTTCTTTAACTGATCGGTTCCTTCTTTCAGGGATGCTGCACCCTGTTTTAATGCCTCTGTTCCGTTTTTCAGTTTTCCGGCACCTTCTGCTGCCTGTGCAACTCCGTTTGTATAGGCATTCAATCCCTGATAAAACTGATTATATGCATCCAGCTGGGCTTTTAACTGTGCAATCTTTGCTGCACCCGCCTGTGCCTTTGCAAGACCTTCCTGCACCTGTTCTCCGCCCATGGCACGTTCAATTGCACCCTGACGGATGGCTGCTTTCTGTTCCTCGGTGAGGGCTGACTTTGCCCCCGCTAAAATGGCTGCCTTCTGCTCATCCGTGAGATTTGCAACGGCTGCCGCAATCATCTGCTCTTTCGTCAGTCGCATGTCCGCATCCTCTTTGGTAGCGTTTTCCTGCA
>CACZRH010000112.1 GCA_902783455.1 uncultured Lachnospiraceae bacterium
CGCCTCCTAAGCGAGGGGTCGGGCGTTCGAATCGCCTCGGGAACGCGAAAACAGGCAGGATGGAATTTGCCGCCGGAAACACAGCGGTAAATTCCGGAGAGTCTTTATAACGGGGGTTATCATGGGATTATTTGATAAAATTCAGAAAAAGAAATCGGAAGAAGAAACAGAAGAAGTTGTGGTTGCCGCTAAAACTCCGGAGGAGATGAAACGCGAAAAGGCTGCCAAGGCTTCTTCTTTTGTTATGGGTGTGGAAAAAATCCTTCCCGCAGAAACAGAGGGCGAAATAATGCTCCTCGGAAAAATGGACGGTTCTGCGGTTGTGGATTCGAAGGTTTATATTTCCAATCCGGGAAGCGATCAGGATGTCAAAGAGGAAGTTACGATCCTCGGAATCCAGACGGAAGACGGAGACGTTATGGCGACAGCCGGCGGAAGCGTGGCGCTTCGGATTAAGATTTCCGAAAACCGTGATAACCGCATCGGTGATGTTCTTTATACCGAGGATGTGGCGCTTGAGAGCAAGGTGCATTCCTATGTAAAGGCTCTGACCAATGCATATGTTGCGGAGAAAGGTCTTTCCTTAAGCCGTGAGGAAGTTGAAAAATTAAGTACTACAGATGTAGAAGAAATCTGGCGTTATTATGCATGGTTCATTCGTGAAATCGAGACGGATGATTCCGAAGAAAAGAAGCAGGAGCAGGCAACGAAGATTTCGCTGATTGGGAATACACTCTGTAAAAAAATCATGGAAGCCGATTACATCTATTGCGTATTCAGTGCGCTTACCGGTGAACCCTATATGTTCTCCCGTACGGTTCGAAATGATGACGGAAGCTTTATGTGCACGGCGCCGAACGTAAGAATTTTTACGGAAGCATATAAGGAAAGAATGCAGGAGATTTTTAAGGATGAGAAGTATGTCATTCAAAAAATCGACAACGGAGAGAAGAAGCTCGGAATTTACAATTTCTTCGGAACCGTATTTTATTTAAACGGTGCAGCCGGTGTTGAAATCATTTCGGAGGATACTTCCGTTACTGCCGGTTCGTTAGTAAAAGCACCGGATTATTCCAACGTTCCGAAAAATTCGATTCCCGTAACCAATCCGAATTTGGTTCGCTGGATGCTTTTGATGGGACAGCTTTCCGATGAGGATATGAATAAAGAAGACGGCAGAATCATCTATACGCTTTACTTCAATTTCCTTTCCGTGGAAGCGGTGAAAGCAAAATTCCTGGTTCCGGTTCATTCCAACAAAGAGCTTCCGGGACCGAATGAAGAAGGCAGGGTAACCGTTGCTGCCGGAACTACCGTTGCACTTCCCGTTGTGGAAGGAAAGAACGGACGCAAGGCAATCCGTCTGTTTACGGACTGGCGTCATCTGTATTCGGAATTCGGGGAAAAGAGCGGAGCAGCTGTGGAAACCATTGATTCCCTGATCAGTACATTCGACTGTGCCATCAACCTGGGCCAGTTCCCGAGAGCAGGAAGATATATCACGCTTTCCACTTACAACGACATGGAAGATGTGGCGCAGAAGATGGAAGCAAAACGGGAGAAAATCTCGGAAGAACAGTAAAGTAAAAGAAAAAGGAATAAATCAAATTGTATCGCAATATTATGTTTGATCTGGATGGGACAGTGACGGATTCCGGCCGTGCGATTGTATCTGCGGTGGAATATGCATTGTCCCGTTTTGGATATGAGAATCAACCGAAAGAAAAACTGGAAAGCTTCATCGGACCGTCCCTCTTTGATTCCTTCACACGGGAATATGCGATGAACGAAGAGGACTGCAAAAAAGCAGTAGCGCTTTATCGTGAGGTCTATGAAAAAAAGGGACTGATGTTTGAAGTGGACATTTATGAGGGAATTCCGGAGCTGTTAACGGAATTAAAAAATCGCGGATTCCGACTATTTTTGGTAACCAGTAAACCTCTTCATTTTACCGGACAGATTATGGAGCGTATCGGTCTTGCAAAATACTTCGAGGCTTTAATCGGACCCGAACTGACAGATCCCGATTCGGACAAGAAACGTTTGATTGAGAGAGCAGTTTCGGAATACGGGCTTTTAAAAGAAGAGTGTCTGATGATCGGGGATACGAAATATGATATTCTCGGAGCCTGCGATGCCGGAGTGGACAGCGTCGGAGTGCTTTACGGGTACGGAAGCGAAGAGGGATTGAAAAAGAGCGGTGCGACCTATCTTGTGGACAGTGCGGCAAGGATCCCTTTGGTGGCAGGGTTGTTCTGATTTTTAAATTAAGAAATCTAATTTACCGGAGCAATTGCCTTTTGGGGTAGGATTAGTAAAATTGCCTGTTTGTAGGGCATTTATTATGAGTATTTAGTCAGAAGTCAGGAGTATTTAAAAAATGAAATTTGTAATTCAGCGTGTCAGTCATGCAAAAGTGGAAGTGGAAGGAGAAACCCTCGGACAAATCGGACGCGGCTTTATGGTTTTAATCGGAGTGGCGGAATCCGATACGGAAGAGATTGCCGATAAGATGATTCGGAAAATGCTGAAGCTTCGGATTTTTGATGACGAGAACGGAAAGACGAATTTGTCGATTGACGAAGTAGGCGGAGAGCTTCTTTTAATATCGCAGTTTACTCTGTATGCGGACTGCAAAAAGGGAAACCGCCCGTCCTTCTTTAAGGCAGGCAATCCGGAGATGGCAAGCAATATGTATGATTCCATTATTGAAAAATGCAGAAGTCTCGGATATAAAACGGAATGCGGAAAATTCGGTGCGGAAATGGCGGTATCGCTTTTAAATGACGGACCGTTTACGATTGTGCTGGATTCAGATGACCTGTAGAATTCAGAAAGAAAAAATTACTCCGGTAACACGCCGGCACGTTCGAGCACATCAAAGTATTTTTGCAGATCCTTCGGTTCCATTGCGCTTTTATCAATGATTTGTCCGTGCATGACGGTATTGCCGTTTCCGATAATCAGGATGGACATTTCGGAATATTCCAGGCGCTTTGTAATCTGCTTATAATAGAAATTCAAAGGTTTGCCTTTGGTCTGAACACTAAAAAATGCCGGATAAAAACGGACACACATTTCGGGAGGAGTGCCAAGCTCCTCCTGTAAATTTTTATAGGACATATGGGCGCCGAAAAGATATCCGAACTGTGACATGAAGATAAAATACAAGCCGGCAATCAGAATTATAATGCCTGCGATTTTAAACCACCCGGGAAGGGAAAGGATTCCGAGAATCCCGGCGCCGAGCGCTAAAACGCCGACGAGAAGGACCTTGCTTTTCCATTTTTTATGATAAATGCGGAAGGTTTCTCTTGCATAGAAACGGTTCATTCCTTCGGTCAGAATGAAGCGGTTGGTCAGCTCAAGCTTTGCTGCAATTAAAAGATCTTCTTTGTCATTTCTGTGGTTTGCCATGTACGAAAAATCCTTTTTCCCCTGTTAGAAAAATACCTTTTTCAGTTTAAGAGGATTCTTATGTTTCGTCAAGCGAAGTTCATTTTTCCGGTTTCGGAAGAAAAGGACCGCAAAGTCCGGGCGTGTCCGATTGCAAAGGAATAGGGCATAGTATATACTTATAATGTATGTGCATTTTTCAAAAATGAGCGTATTTGACGTTATCATTTTCGGAAGATGTCATATCAAATTTCGAGAAGGTAGAGTTTCATGAATTATGTTGTAATCGACCTGGAATGGAATCAGCCGATTGACGGCAGGAGCAACGAAGAACGCGAGCTTTGCTTTGAGATTATTGAAATCGGTGCTGTTATGCTGAATGAAAAACGGCAGCAGATCGGGGATTTTTCCAGAGTCATCAAACCGCAGGTTTATAAAAAAATGAATTCCTATACGAAGGGGATTGTCAATATTCCGACCTTTGAACTGGAGCACGGAGAACCGTTCCCTGATACGATGAAGGAATTTTTAGAGTGGTGCGGTGAGGATTATATTTTCTGCACCTGGGGTTCCGGTGATTTGGTGGAACTGCAGCGAAACATGAAATACTACGGCATGAAAAATCTGGCAAAAGAACCCTTCCCGTATCTGGATGTGCAGAAGCTTTACGGTCTGGATTATGAAGGCAGGAAGACCGCGCGTTCGTTAGAGTATGCGGTATCATCGCTTGGAATCAAACAGGAGGTGCCCTATCACAGGGCATTCGGCGATGCGTATTATACCGGCAAAATTCTTTCCGCCATTCGAAACGAAGAGCTTCTGACCAGATATTCCTACGATACTTTCCACATCCCGAAAACACGTGCCGCGGAACTGCATGTTTCGTTTCCCGGTTACGAGAAATATATTTCGAGAGGCTTTCCGGATAAAATCGCGGCCATGCAGGATCGCGAAGTTTTATCGAGCAGATGCATCCTTTGCGGAAAGAAGCTTCGGAAGTGCGTCAGAAATTTTACGCCCGGAGGAAAGTATTATTTAAATGTTGCGTTCTGCGAAGAGCACGGATACATGAAAAGTAAAATCCGTCTGAAAAAAACGGACGGCGGAAGAGTGTACGTAATCAAAACGCAGAAAATGATTTCCGCGGATGAGATGGCGGAAATTGCCGGAAGGCGCGCACATATTCAGGAAGTAAAACGCATCAAGGAAGAGATGATGCGAAGAACGGGGAAAAAAGAATGAAAAAATTATTCAAAAAATATGAGGAAATCATCATTTACTTAATTGTCGGAGTTTTAACCACCATCGTTTCGTGGGGTGCATGTTTTATTGCAAAATTTTTCTTAGACTCCACCAATGACGTGCAGAATTTTATCATCAATACCATCGGCTGGGTGGCCGGCGTTTTATTCGCGTATCCGCTAAACCGAATCTGGGTGTTTAAAAGTCACAACAAAAATATCTTAAAGGAATTTGCAGGTTTTGCTGCGTCCCGTTTAAGTACCTGGATTCTTGATATTCTGATTATGTGGGGTCTCGTAAACAAATGGCCTCTGTTCCGTCCGATGTTTGTATCTCTTTGCGAAAAATTCAGCATCACGTCCATCAACGAGCCGGTGGATACGCTTCATTACTGGTTTGTAAAAATCTGCATCTCCGCAGTACTGGTTACGATTTTAAATTATGTATTCAGTAAGGTTTTAATTTTCGGCAAGAAGAAGGATAAAGACGGAAATAATGATCAAAATGCCGTGAAGGATGCGGATGGAGAGAAGAAGCACGAAAATAAATAAACAGCAAAGAGTGAAAAGTCTTGGACTGGAAGAAATTTAAGACTAATTTTGTTGGGAAGATATTTTACTCCAAAGGAGAATGGGGTTATGTGCGAAGAAATGTTTAAGGGTTTGACAACAAAACAGGAAGAAGCGGTAAGGACCATTGATCAGAATCTGGAAATCATTGCCTGTGCGGGTGCCGGAAAGACGAAGACCATTACCCTTCGAATCATCAATCTGATTGCAAACGGCGTGAAGCCGGAAAATATCGTTGCGATTACTTTTACGAAAAAAGCGGCGGCAGAGATGAAAGCAAGAATCTATGCGGCCGGTGAAAAATATCTGCCGGACAAAACATTGGGCTTTGCGGGGATGTACATCGGAACGATTGATGCGTTCTGTTTAAAAATGCTTCAGGACTATGCTTCGGAATATGCGAAATTTTCGGTTCTGGACGAAGTGCAGACAAGGATTTTTATGGAACACAATTATTCCAGAGATAATGATGTTACGGGCCTTGCCGGATCCGTAATCGACAAAGCATGGAATTTAAACCGGGACAGCGGCAAGTATACACAAAAACTTGACTATTACACCTCTTTGATGTCGATGTTGAATAACAGCTATTTTGACAGAGCATGCAGGGAAAATTGGAGTGAGGATTTAAAGAACCGTCTTGATCAGTATAACGGCTGTTTAAAGGAACACAAGTATTTCGACTATTCCGCCTTAATCCGCGAGATGATTGAATATCTGGATCCGGATTCGGACCGCAATCAGGGGCGGCTTTCCGAATTTGCCGAAACGGTTTTTGAGAAGGTCAAATATTTAATCATAGATGAGTATCAGGATACCAACCCGTCGCAGGAGTATCTGGTGAAATTATTCGACCGCTATGCACATTCGAATCTGTGTATCGTCGGAGATGCGGACCAGACGATTTATCAGTTCCGTGGAAGTGATGAGAGCAACATCTTAAGTTTTGCAGAGCGTTACCATGCAAAGAAAATACGGCTGAAGCAGGATTTCAGAAGCACGGAAGCAATCGTGGATATTGCTGCGATATCAATCGGATACAATCACGAAAATGACGATGATTATGAAGAAATGGTGCGCGGCAGGGCGGACGGCACGAATCTCGAGTACGAAACGGGCGATGCGGTTTATGCCGGTTTTGATAATTATGATGAGGAAAGCGATTTTATAGTAGAAAGGATTCGGGAGCTGATTGCGCTTGGAATCCCGTATTCCGAAATTGCGGTTTTATTTCGTAAAAGACAGAGACGCGAATACGGTGTCCTTTTAATCGACTACCAGGAGGCACTTGCGGAAAAATTAAAAAATGCGGGTATTCCGTATGTCGTGGAAGGGATTAACAACTTATCCAATACTTCCGAGTATAAAGCGGCGGCGGCGATTTTTCACTTCATTGATGTAATGTATTATCAGGAGGGAGAACCGGGTGCCGAAAAGGCTCGTGAGGAAGAGGATGCCCTGCGTCAGGCATGGAGAGGAATCGATGCGGATCACGAAACGACCGGACTGACGGCCGGAATCGATGAGGCCATCCGTGAGCTGAAGGGCAGAACCTGGAAGGATATCGTTTACGGCAATGAGTTTAATATGCAGCAGATTTATCAGGACTTCATCAGCCATATGGCATTTGTGGATTCCGATTCCGGGGAGGCGGAGATTGTCCTTTATAATCTCGGCAAATTCAGCAAGGTGATTGCGGATTACGAGCTTTTGTTTTTCAAGGATAAGGCAAAATATAAGTCCAACCGTTTTATCCGGCATCTGCAGATTGTTGTGGCCGGGCTCTATCCGGAAGGGGAGCTTGACAATGCGTACATCCGTGGAGATGCGGTGCGCCTGATGACGATTCATCAGTCGAAGGGGCTGGAGTTTACGGCGGTCTTTATTCCGACGCTGACGGTAAATAATTACCCGGGAATTCCGTTTGATTCGAAAAACAATATTTACGGGCCGATTGACGCAATCGACAAAATGGCGGGAAGCAACGGTGCAAGCTGGCTTCCGAATTACCGTGTCTATAAGTTTGATGAGGAAGCGGAACGGAAGATGTTTTATGTTGCCGTGACGAGATCCAAAAAATATCTGTTCTTAACATGGGGAAGAACCTACGGAGAGCGTTATGACAGCTATCATAACGAGTATGTCACCGTATGGGAGGCTGAGTCGGACTTTTTAGAGGAAATAAAAGACTCGGAATATCTTTTGAAATACAGCGACGATTACCGGTACACGGCTGATTTTCTTCCGCCGATGAAAGAGGATCCGATTCCGGTGGTCTTAAATTTTTCCCTGCTTTCGAATTATTTCGACTGTCCGTATCGGTTTAAACTCTCGAATTTTTACGGGTTTGTACAGCCGTATATCACGGAGCAGGGCTATGGAAAGGTGCTGCACGAAATCATGATGCACATCCACCGTGCATGGATTGAGGGGCGGACGCTTACGGAAATGGAAATCGATCAGATTGCGGAGGATGCGCTCTACCTTCCGTTTGCAAGCGATCGTCAGCTGGCGAACTCCCTGCAGGGTGCGAAAAACTGTGCGCAGGCATATGTCAGACAGAATGCCGCGGATGCGGATAAAATGATTGCCTCGGAGCTTGACATTAATATCGAAATGGGAGAAGGCGTCAGCGTGAACGGGCGCATCGACCTGGTTCGCCGAATCGACACGGACGGTTCGGATAAGATCGCAATTGTGGATTTGAAATCTGCGGGAAAGGATGCAGAGCAGTGTCTGAATGCGGAACAGTTAAAAATCTATGCCCTGGGATATGCCCAGATGATCGGGAAACCGGCCGACTATCTGATGATTTATAACCTGGATGCGCCGGACGGATCAAAGAACGCAAAGGAAGAAATCCGTCAGGAATCCATAGATGCCGTGCAGGAAAAGATTATGAGTGCCGCGAATCACATCCGGAATTCGAATCTTCCGAGGTGCGAAGGAGAGATGTGCAGGAAGTGCTATGTGAGAGGGCTATGTAAGAGAAGTTAGGGGAAGAATAAGCACTTAGATCGAGCAGGGAAGATTTATCGCACCCTGCTCGCGTGCCGCCCACATGCTTTGAAGAAGCAATTTACCATATGTGGGCGTGTACATATACGAAGGTCATCCGCCAATTTGGCGGATGGCCTTTTTACGTTTGCTATCATGTTCACGTAATCGCAAATCATGACAACGCAAAACGGAGGATTGTACAAATGAGTGCAAGAATTTTACGCCTTACGTCCCAGGGCATCAGGGAAATTACAACGGAGGACAAGCTCTATGAGGAACGAATGATTTTTATCACGGAGGAAATCAATTCGGAGGTAACGACAAGAGTGATTCGCGAACTGCTCTGCCTTGAGCATGAGGACGCGAAGAAGGAAATTACGATCTGCATCACCTCACCGGGAGGTGAGGTGGTGTCGGGCCTGGCGCTTTACGATGTCATTCGGGGTATGAAGTGTCCGGTGCGCACCGTCTGCATCGGCACTGCGGCCAGCATGGGATCGATTCTCTTTCTCGCAGGGAAAAAACGACAGATGTTAAAGCATTCCCAGGTTATGATACACGACCCCCTTTTAGCGGGGCTTTCGGGCAGTAAAAGGGCTCTGGAGCTGGAAAAAGAGGCAATGAAATTAATGGAAAGCAGAGCCGTACTCGGCGGCATCCTTGCAGAGCGTACCGGTCATACCCTGGAAGAAGTGTATGAAAAAACAAAAGAAGGTTGTTATCTAACTGCCGAAGAAGCCCTGCAGTTCGGCATCGCAACAGAAGTGGTTGAGAGGATTCAGTAGTGTACATTAAGTCAAAAATGACACAAAGTCCCCGTCACCTTGTGTCATTTTATCAAAAGAGAGGAGATACAAAAATGAATAAGAAAAATGTAAATAAAAAAACAGAGCAGCCGTCCTTCCGCCTTCTGGCGAAAGGATACCGGGTATTAAATGACAGCAGAAAGAGCGGGCTGAACGGCCATGACTTAATCGTAGGATGCAGCGGAGCCGGAAAGACCGGCGGATACGTTACGCCAAACCTGCTTTTGGCAGACCACAGTATGGTGGTGGCGGATACCAAGGGCCAGCTCGCAAGGAAGTACGGAGAGTATTTGAAAAAAAAGGGATTTCAGATTGCAACGATTGATTTTGCCAACCCCGAGAATTCCGGATCCTACAATATGCTCGACTACATCGACTGGTATGAGGAAAAATACGTAACCTCCGACGGAACCATTCAGACACGCAGAAGGTATAAATCGCAGGATATCAAAAAAATCGTGAACCTGCTGGTTTCCGACAAAGCGGATTCCGATGAAACCTTCTGGGTGGATTCCGCGAGAGCGGTCATTACAAGTCTCATTGCCTATACGCTTGAGATGCTTTCCCCGGAAGCCTGCAACATGCTTTCCGTTCTGGATTTATATCAGGAGTTAATCAGAGAAGCAGCCGAATTTCAGCATATGACCAGGGAAGACCAGTCCAACTGGAAAGGGGTTTCATTCTTTGCCGAGCTCGAAAAAGAAGATCCGGATAATTTTGCGGTAAGGATGTATAAAATGTACAGCAGCAATTTTATCGCGGAAAAATGCTGGAGTTCCATTTGCCAATTTGTATCCAATGCACTGGAAATCTTTACCTATCCCGAAATGCGTTATATGTTCGGATGGTTTTCCTCGGTGGATTTTGCCGATCTCGGAAAGGAGAAAATTATTCTCTTTGTGAACATCAGCGACGTGGACCGTTCCATGGATTCCATTGTCAATATTTTCTATACCCAGCTTTTCCAGGTACTTTGCAGGGAGGCGGACAGAGAGGAGGAAGGAAGACTTAAGGTGCCGGTTCGAATCGTGCTGGATGATTTTGCGGCAAACGTATATATCCCGGATTTTGATAAAATCATCTCCGTCATCCGTTCGAGAGGAATTCACGCAAGCATCATTCTGCAAAGCATTTCCCAGCTGGAAGGGATGTATAAGGATTCCAAATCGAAAACCATTATCAATAACTGCGACTGCAAAATTTTCCTCGGAGAGCAGGACCGGGATACATCCGCTTATATCGCAGACCGCGCGGGATGCCTTCCGGAGACGGTTATGAATCTCCCAATGAACCGAGAATGGGTGATTACCAGAGGCGAAGAGGCCAAATGTCTGGAGCGTGTGGCACCGTATTCACTGGACGGTATAATGAAGAATTAAAATAAACGATCATCAAAACTTCCCGGAATCCGGAGCAAAACGGATTCCGGGAAAGGTCGGAATGTACTATTAATGTAGGACAATTAATGTAAGTAACGGAGGAAAATTTCTATGAAGGAAAAAAAGACTCTTTCGGAAATTATCACAAAAGCAAGAGCGGGGCGCGCAATCAGTCAGGACTATGTGGAAGAGACGGTCGGCGATTTTTTATACAGCCCGCTCGAAAATATTTATCCCCTTTCCAATAATCCGACGGATGTGAAGGAAGAAATTACGGAATTAAAAAGGGTGTTTGGTGCAAAGGATTCCAGCTGCTGCTTTGCGCAGCTCGTGAAGTCCTATTACAAAGAGGACGGAAACTGGGAGGATGAGGATGAAGTCAGGGACATGGATTTTTATTATGCGCTGCTGCTTCCGTCAATCGGAACGAGAAGCTATCCTTTTTACCAGCTGACGGTAATCGACTATCTGGAAATGGCCGGGATGGAATCGGAATTTAAACAATGGTTCCGCCAGGATGCGGAGGTCTGGTCGGGAAAACATAGCGGAAAAGAAGTTACGATCGGCGCGGTGCTTCGTGGCTGTACGGAAATTTTTATGCAGAATGATTATATGTACGCATATAAGCAGAACCTTCCGAAGACGCCGGTTCAGGCGGAATGCATCGGGAGGGGATTTTACCGGGACCGGAAGCAGAACAAAAATGATGTTGTGCTTGCAACGGAGTGGATTTGGCTTCTTTTGGTTAAGGCGCCTTATAAGTGGAATAAAAAGATTTCCGAACAGTATCACAAAAACGCCGGATATAAGCGTATGAAAAAGCGGATGGAAATTGAAACGCAAATTCGGAAATGATAAAATAAAAATGTTGGCAGTGTCAGGCATGCTGCGGGAGGAACAGAATCATGAGCAATGAGAAAAAAGGTAAAATTTATGATAAAAATGCGCTTCGGACCATCGAGTGCAGAAAGAGGGATTTGGAAAAATCCCTGGAGCAAATCCGGGATGTAATGGAAGGGGGCAGTACGAACCTGCATGCCCTGATTCAGAATGAAGACGGTGTAATCAACCCCGAAAAACTGGACCGAATGGTAGAGGACTTAATGGAAAGTCTTGCGCATTACAAGGAAAATTTCGGGGAAGAGCCGATGCCCGATACCCTGCGGGAATGGTACAAAAGTTATCTTTATTGTGCGATTCTTAGCCCAAAATATATTTATGCGCATTGCATGTACTGGGAATATACTACCGGCAAAAATTTTCGCGATCTATCTATTTACGCGAAGGAGCTTATGGGATACGACAGTCTGCAGGAATTAATCTGGACGGAGAATCATGAATGGTCCAGTGAAATCGATGTTGGCGAGGATTTTATATTCTATATGAATGACTGCCTGCATAAATTGTTCCAAAAAGAGATGAAAGAATATTATACGGAAGAAGAAAAGCAGGCCCTCTCGGAAGTGGAGCCGGCTTTGGAATGGAGTCTGGAGGACCGGATTGACGGGTATACGATTAAGGAACAGATTGCGTATGAAGAAGAGCAGGAAAGAAAACAGGAGGAGCTTTTAAGACAGGAGGAAAATAAGCGGACGGAAGGACTTTCTGAGACGGAAGAAGGAAAAGATGCAGAAGAACTTCAAAAGCAGATAGAAATCGGCAACGAAATCGTGACCGCATTGGAAACACGCAGGATCAGGAGACAGGTGGAATCGGAAGAAGAGGAAAATCCGGGCGAGGTCGATTTATCCAAAGAGGAAAGGGAACTGTATCAGTATTTTGACGAAAACGGAAATCCTTCCGATCAGCCGCCGTATTACGATAATACCGAATTTCTGGAATGGGAAGAGCAGCAGGAGATTGAAAACTGCGTATACTTAATCAATTACTGGGAGAAAACCATTCCGGATCCGGAGAGGCTCTTAAAGGAATATCTGCGTTTCAGGGAATTGTTTTTTAAGGTGGATAAAAGCCGCTTTGCGGATGATATGCGTCACATGGTGGATGCGTATTTATACGAAAATGAAATATCCGCATATTCTCTGGATGATACCTATGCCCTGGTGGATAAGGCCGTAAACGGTACCGTTGAGAGATTGCAACGCGAAATCAGGAGGGCCAGATTTCTGAATGAGCAGGGATGAGAATCAGAAAAATCAGACCAACAGAATAAAGAATGAGGTTTTGACGGATGCAGTATCTAATGAGGAAGTAACTGTATTTTCGGAAGAGAAAATGAAAGAGACTTCTGAAGAGAAGATAATCGTGTTTTCGGAAGAGGAAATGATTGGCGGGATTCCGAAGGATGTCCTGATTAAGGGGATTGCGGATGACTGGTATGACTCCGACGACAAAGGGAAGCACGATGAGAGCTTCATTTACCGGGAGCTGAAGGCATATAACGATAAGTGTGCAAGAGCAATTTCCGGACAACTAGAGGAGCTTGTTCAAGGTGCTTGGGAAAAATCCTTAGAGAAATTGCCGGTAAATTCGAAGGCTGAAAATAAAAAGGACGCTTCGAAAAATTCGACAGCGGAAATCCGAAAAGGCGCTTTGAATAATTCAACGGCGGAAATCCGAAAAGACGTTTTGAATAATTCAAAAAGAAAAAGTCTGTATCAGTTTCTCGAGGCGATTCGTTATGCGTATAAAAAGGGAACGATTTCTTCCGGGAAGGCATTGGATCTTTTGTATAAAAGTATTCTTTCCGATAAGAAGGCTTCAATGGATCATGATTTAAAAGATGTAATTGACCGAATCGGGAACTGCAAAATCGCGGATGAAAAGAATCTTGCAGACGAGCTTCTGAAAGAAAAAAAGTCGCCTGTTGCCCGATATCAGGATAAACGTCTTCGCGCTCTGGTAAGTAACCGATTAAAAAAATACGGTCTTGGTGTGATCCGGAAATCCGATACACCGAAAAATGAAGAAAATTATAATGAAGATTACTATGTAAGTTTATATCATTCCAATCGAAAAAAAACGAATGCAGATACACCCGGGCAAAGGATTCCTTTAAATAAATTGAATAATGCTGTAGACGCAAACAGTGCGGATAAGTCAGAAAATTCGAATTATGCGAAAAATTCAGATTCGGCAAATAACTTGAATTCTTCAAGTAATAAAAATAATTCGATTCATTCGAATCCAAACAATAATAAGAACAATCCGAATCATATGGACCGAATGGGCGGGTATCAAAAAACCGATGCGTTATTGCAGCGATTTGCTGAGTTTTACGGGAAGTCTCACGGCTTGAAATATATATCCGGCAGCAGTTACGGAATCAATACGTTATCCTCCGGGGATCAGTCCGAAGCGGACTTTGCGGGTCGGTCCGAAGAAGAATACTGGAAACTCTGCGACAGACTTTTCGACTGGCTGAATTCTTCTCCGTACAGGGAAAATGCGGAAAAAGTGCTCATCAGGATTTGGATTCAGGCGGGTAGCGGCAGTGGAATTTTTGTAATCGGAAAACAAAAACTCGAAGAGGATTTATGGAAATGGTTTGCGGAGCAGTATGACCCGGATGATAAGGAAGGTTATCGATGCTGCATTGCGGTTCTTTCATTCCAGGAATTCGATGTGAACGGGGAGGATATCTATTTCACTCAGATACCGTATTTTTTTAAGGATTTCGATTCTGCAAGAAACTATTTGATTTCTTCTTCGGATGAGACATATGATAAATTTAATGATGAAAATGACGAGGCGAATTTAAGTGAAATTCTGCCGGAAGACCTTCAATTCTTTATCAATCAGAATCTGTTCCGGCCGATGAGCGCTTCGGAAGCAAAGACGATTGACGAATATAAGAAGAAAAAGGAAGAGGAAGAGAAGAGGAAGAAAAAGAAATAAAATACATTTAATTGAGTTATATCAAAGCCATCGGGAAACCGGTGGCTTTTGACATGTGATTTGCCAGTGTTTTCGAGGCTTTGAAAGGTATTGAAGCTGTCGTATTTGCAAATTGTTGTGGAGGATTCACAAAATTTCGTGATTTTCTATTTTTCTTAACAATGCATATTGTAAAGCGTTTTTTTAAATGCTATCATTCTCACAACAAAGGCGCAAAGCGTAAAGCCTTCGCTGTCAGGAACTCTAATCGCCGGATTCCCGGCAACCGAATCTTTCTTTCGGAAAATTCCTGCTTATAAAAACACATATTGAATAAGCAGGGGAATCATAAGCCTCCTGCTTAAGAATCACACAGGGA
>CACZRH010000113.1 GCA_902783455.1 uncultured Lachnospiraceae bacterium
CTCCCGGTGGGTGACGATACAAAAGAAATTGTCCGTCTTATGACACGGGAAAAGGTAAATGGTGTCGACCGGGAAAAACTGATGGAAGCCTATTATGAAAAAATTGCGGAAAATCCGAAGGCTGCGTTAGTGAAATGTCTGGACCGGTGCAACAACTTAACGACAATGGCCTGGGGATTAAGCAGAGAGAAAATATATCGGTACATCACGGAAACGGAGAAGCATTATCCGAAGCTTTTACAGGTACTGAAGGATACGCCGGAATATAATAACGCATCGTGGCTTTTGAAATATCAGATGGAGAGTATGCTGGATATTTATAAACGGTTAATATGATTTATAGTTTTTAGGATTTTTGCCATTTCAGAATTTTTTATTATTTTAGGAATTTTTATTGACAAAAGAATAACTCATAATTAAAATGAAACAAGATTCATTTAATGAAACTTGTTTCATTTTTATGTGCGCATGCCCACGTAAGGAAATAATTCTGCTTACGCAGAAACGTGGGCCGCGCGCAAGCAGGGTGCGATAAATCTTCCCTGCTTGATTAAGTAGTGGAGGTGATCAAATGCCAAAAGTAACGCAGGAATATATGGATAAAAAGCGCGAGATGATAGTGGAAGCAGCCTATCAGGTTTGTCTTCGAAAACCTGTCCAGATGGTAAATATTACGGATGTCATTGCCGAAACGGGAATGTCGCAGGGAGCAATTTACAGATATTATGCAAGTCTTGATGATATTTTAATTGACCTGGTTTCAAAAATGCGCGCGGACTACAACATCGTGGACCGTCTGAATGAAATTACATCCGATCCGGAAGCACCGTTTGAAGAAACCACTTTTAAGGTTTGTGATTGCCTGGGCGAAGCGATGGAAAAGCACCTGATGGATGTGCAGAAAATTAATTTCGATCTTGTCGTTCTGGCAATCAATGAACCGAAGAGGGTTTCGTATATTATGGAAAACCTGAAGGAAAAAAGCGTCGGGAACAACGAATACTTAGCTTCGGTGATTTTTCCGAGACTGGTAACGTCGTGCGTGAAAAACGGTTATAAACCAAAGGGTGATGCGCAGGAATTGGCCGCTTACATGGGAGCGACTTATACGGGTATTGAAAAATACTGTATTTTTGCCGCGTGCTATGGAATCGGTGATTCCAACGGAAAGGTAGAACCGAAGAAGCTTTTCAGGACATTTGCAAAGACAATCATTTTATTATTTGGAGGACAAATCAATGAGTAATGCACCTACCCCGAAACCGACCGGAGAATACGCAGTCGGAATGTTTACATACACCGTATACGATGTGCTTGACGAAATGATGTACTGCGCCCCGGGCACAAAACGGAGCATACCTGCAAAGGTTTATTATCCCGTAAGCAAAGAGTCCGTGGAAGGCATGGAAAAAGCACGGTATATGTCAAGGGAGCTTGTCGGTGCGATTAAGAAGAATTACCATTTTACCCCTACATATGAAAAGGCGGAAAAAGAGGGGACGAACCGATGCGAATGCTATGAAAACGCAGATTATATCGAAGGAGAGAAATTCCCTTTAATTCTTTTTAACCATGGTTACGGTTCGTTTCTCGAGGCGCATACGTTTTTGTTTTGCGAACTTGCTTCACACGGATATGTGGTGGTTTCCATCGGACATCCTTATGAAGCAATGTTGACCGAACTTGATGACGGAAGAACTTATAAAATGCCAAAGGGAATCACGTCCAAATGCTATCATCCTGTAATCCCGTCCGTTCTTGCACTCAAGAAACTGATGAAGGCGAAAGGAAGTAATGAAGAGCTTTGGGAACAATTTGATGCGGTTCAGAAAAAGTATAATGCATTTCTCATGGAGAGAATTCCATACTGGAAAGAAGATACCAAAGTGGCACTGGCTTATTTGAAAGAGAATTTCGCTGACCGGCTGATTGACTGGGAAAAGAAAATCGGTGTAACGGGACATTCCCTGGGCGGAGCCACGGCATTTGCTTTATGTGAGGACGAGCCCGAACAATTTATCTGCGGAATCAATATTGATGGCGGGCTTTTCGGAAATCATGACGGAAAAACAATCACTGTTCCGTTCCTTCAGATGAACTGTGAACCGAACAAGACTTCGGTAACGAGAGCGTTTATCAGTAACAAAAATGTTGCATATCATGCCGTTTTTCGGGATATGCAGCATGTCGGATTTTCGGATTTAAAACATTTTATTCCGGTAAAATCCCTGGTCGGCGGGCTGGATCCGAATGTCGCGCATGAGCATGTCTGCAGGATTATTTTGGAGTTTTTTGATGCGTATTTGAAGAAATCGAAAGA
>CACZRH010000114.1 GCA_902783455.1 uncultured Lachnospiraceae bacterium
ATGATGCTGATGTCGATGAGTTCGACAAGGAATTCCCACCGAAAGAGAAACTGAGGTTACCGGGGCAGATCTTTGGCTAAACGAAAATGAAAAGAGCGGAAAGATTATTATTTGATTAGAATTGAAGTCTGATAAAAGGAAGGAAACCATAATATGGTACGGGAAGCGGGAAAAGAGGATTTGGAAGCACTTTTGGAACTGTATCTTTACTTACATGAAGACAGTATTCCAAAGCAGGATGAACATCTTGAAAAAACATGGAATCAGATTATTGAGGATCCGAATCACCATCTGATTGTAAATGAGATTGATGGTCAGATTGTATCTTCCTGTGTTTGTGTGATTATCCCGAATTTAACAAGGAATATAAGACCGTATGCTTTTGTTGAGAATGTTGTAACGCATGCGGATTTCAGAGGAAACGGATATGCAGGTGAATGCCTGGATTATGCAAAGAAGATTGCGGAGAAAGAAAACTGCTATAAAATGATGCTGCTGACAGGATCAAAGAAGTCGGAGACGTTGCATTTTTATGAGAAGGCAGGATACAACAGCAGCGACAAGACTGCATTTATACAGTGGTTGGAACCGTATGAAGAGAAGAATACAGGGAGGTAAATATGGCATCAACGAAAGATTATTTGGAATTTATATTAGATCAGCTTTCTGAACTGGAGGATATTACTTCGCGTCCGATGATGGGAGAGTATATATTGTACTACAAGGGTAAGGTGATTGGGGGAATCTACGATGACCGCTTTCTTGTAAAACCGGTTAAATCCGCGAAAAAAATGATGCCGGATGCATCGATGGAACTTCCATATGAAGGTGCAAAAGAAATGCTTCTTGTGGATAATGTCGAGAACAAAGAATTCCTGAAGGAGTTGCTGGAAGCAATGTATGGTGAGTTACCAGCGCCGAAAAAGAAAAAATAAAAAACGGACTTCGGTTCGTTTTTTTATTGACTTTTTTGTGAAGTGGATGTATTTTTATAAAAAAGAGCAATATATTGCATAACAAGGAGGAGGAAATGGATTCGAAAGAAATTTTGCAGATGATGGACCATAAATATGCGTTGTTTGGACTTTTTTTTGCTTTTCACAACCGACTGCAGGCGACGGGAGATTCCTTCTATGAGGAGATTACATGTAAACAGTTTTTTCTTCTTGCATGTATGAATCTATATACGGAAGAGGCACCAACGGCAAATGAACTTGCAAAGACGATGGGATGTTCGAGACATAATGTAAAAGAAATTCTGAATAGTCTTGAGAAGAAAGAACTGGTTTATTTGCAGCCGGATGAGAATGATAAAAGAAAGAACCGAGTTTATCGTACAAAGCGCTGTATGAAAATGGCTGGTAAATACAGAGAAAAGGAAACTGTTTTTATGCAGATGCTTTTTGACGGATTGTCGGATGATGATGTGGATAATGCGTACAGGATTCTTTCAAAAATCGAAGAGAATCTGATGAATATGGAGGTTAAATAAGATGAAAACAGCAGTGGTTTATACATCCCAAACAGGTTTTACAAAACGTTATGCCGAGTGGCTTTCCGAAAGAACCGGAGCGGATCTTTTTGAACTTGGTGAGGCGAAGAAAAAGAGCTTTGATGAATACGATGCGATTTGTTACGGCGGATGGGCATGCGCCGGAAATATCAACAAAATCAGCTGGATGAAAGGGAATGCACCGAAATGGAAGGGAAAGAAACTGGTTGCTTTCTGCGTCGGCGGAAGTCCGATTGATAATCCCGATATTAAAGTTTCATTTCAAAAGATATTTTCGCAAGCACCGTTAAATGAGGTGAAACCGTTTTATTGTCCGGGCGGTTTCAATTACGAAAAAATGTCAAAAGGTTCCAAGGCTTTGATGAAAGTATTCGTAAAAACTTTAAATGCCAAAAAGGATAAAACGGAAGAGGATGAGCTGATGATTAAGATGGTTTCACAGTCCTATGATATTTCAGACATGAAATATATTGAGCCGATTGTTGAGTATCTCGAGGATGGCAGATAAAAGTGTTCAATTCGCAAGCAATGTCTGTGGCCAATGTTTTTGTAAAGGATTTAGAGAACAGATTCAATCTAAAATATGATAAAATGGATGAAACGGGGTTGGGACAATTGGACCGGAATATAAAAAGAATTAGATAAGAAAAGTAGGTGATGATATGGCATCCTATGGATGGATAATGAAAGCTGGTGATTCTAAAATCAGAATTAGTAAAAACAGAGGTACTGGAACAAAGACAGGAGAGTATTTTGGATATTTTTTTACAAAAGAAGCCGGAGTAATGAAATCAGAAAAAAAATAAGATCTAAAAATCTATATGAAAAAGGTGATCAGTTTTATTACATACTTAGCATAGGAAAAGGTAAATCTACATGGGCTCCGTATCCGTTTATTACAGAATTAGAAAACCTTACACTTATATTGACACAGGATTCAGATGAGGGAAAAGGAAATGTTTGGGTAATAAAGAAGGATGGCGAAAAGAAAAAAATAGAAAGCGATCAATCTTATTTTTTTAATGGTATAGAGTTAAAAAAACAAAGTAGAGATGATGCCGGAGATTATTATTCCTTGTCATTAAACCAGGTGAAAAATATAAAAAAGGAAAACGGAGAGGGACAGGGACCTGACTTTTCTTTTGATAATTCGAAAGAAGGATCGAGAATTTCTGATGTGGTTAATCGTATTCTGGGTAAGCATGAATAAAGGAGCAGAAGTATAATGATGTCAGATTGGGACTTGGCAAATAGTAAAAAAGGATATTCCGGGTTGTTACCCGTGGAA
>CACZRH010000115.1 GCA_902783455.1 uncultured Lachnospiraceae bacterium
CACTCTCCTGGCAACATTGTAAATACGTTCCTTGTTTGCCACGGAGGTGCCGCCGAACTTCTTAACAACTAACATGTCGTCCTCCTAAAAAATTATTTCCCCATGCATTATAATCATTTTCAGGAATTACTTAATGCGAATATATTTAATCGCACCGGACAGTTTCTCAAATCTGTCTAAGAATTCTTTTTCCGGCATCACCGGCGTTTCAAATGCAAATTCGCCTGCCAGAATCTCGGCATTCAGCTCCTTCGCTCCCGGAAATACCGTTTTAAAATCATGTGTATTCACATTTCCTGCAACACGCACCAGATAAGCAAATTGGAGTTCTCCTTTGTCGGAAAGCGCCACTTCTTCATCATCCCAGACAATGTCGGATGCCTTTCCGATGCTCTTTGCTTCTTCCACAATATCGGAAACCACGGCACTTGCAGTTGGAAGCTTTCCTGCACCGCGTCCGTAGAACATCACCTGATCCACCATATTGCCATGCACTAAAATGCCGTTAAAAACATCATTTACTGCATAAAGCGGATTCTCCGGATCCAAAAGAAACGGTGCCACCATGGCATATTTCTTCGATCCGATTTCCTTACACATACCGAGCAGCTTGATATTCTTTCCGAGAAGACCCGCATAATCAAAATCTTCCTTGGTAATTTTACTGATTCCTTCGGTATAAATATCTTCGTAATGAACCGTCTTCTGATAATTTAAAGATGCTAAAATGGCAATTTTACGGCATGCGTCATATCCTTCCACATCCGCTTCGGGATTGCGTTCCGCATACCCCTTCTCCTGTGCCTCTTTTAATACATCGGCATAATCACAGCCTTCGCGGTCCATTTTTGTCAGCATATAATTCGTGGTACCGTTTAAAATACCCGTTATTTCATCAATTTTTTCCGCCGTCAGGCAGTCAAGAAGCGGACGGATAATCGGAATACCGCCGCCGACACTTGCTTCGAAAAGATACTGGCAGTTATTCTTCTTCGCTATGGCTAAAAGCTCCGGTCCGTGTGCTGCAACCAGCTCTTTATTGGAGGTACAGACACTCTTTCCCTTTTCAAGTAAAGCTTTCGTAAAATCATATGCAGGCTTTAATCCGCCCATGGTTTCACAGGCAATCAAAACTTCTTCATCATTCAGAATCGCATTAAAATCATCCGTTATCTTCGCTTCAAAACGGTCTCCGGGAAATTTGCGGATATCGAGGATGTATTTTACATCCAGTTCCTCGCCCACACGCTTGGCGATTTCCTCACTGTTTTCAAAAAGCACATCGGCTACTCCGCCGCCGACCGTGCCGTATCCGAGAATTGCTACTTTCATTTATTCTGTTCTCCCTTCCGGATTCGATTCTCCCGTAATTACGGACATGGCGCGCATTTGCTCCAAAAACTCTCTGATGCGGTTCATATAACGTTCCTCATCAAAAACTTCATGCGCATATTCCTCTTCCAGAATTCCTTTCATGGTAAAGGAAACCGTCATATCAAAAATATCCCCGTTTACATAGGGCGCAAAAATCGCACGATTTACCTGTTCGTAAGCATTGCGGATGCGGTCACGGTACAGGGTAATGTACTCTCCGACCGCCGATAAAGCTTCCGGGGAATTCTCCTGATTCAGGGAAGACAAAAACAGCGGAACGTATGGATAGGAGCGGCGCACAAGCATTTTTACCTCTTCGATTCCATAAGTGGTCGCAAAAAAATCGGACGGATCCGCGTTCAGACTGGCAGACAGCTCCATGTTCATATATTTAATGGCATAATCCACCACAAACGTATACAGTCCGATTTTATTATCAAAATAGTGAAACCAAAGTCCCTTACTGATTCCGGCTTCTTTCACCATTTCATCCGTAGAGGCTCTTTGAAATCCGTTTAAAGCAAAAACCTTCATAGCGCCGTTAATCATGCGGTCCTGCTTTTCTTTCTTAAGATCAAAAAATTTCTCGTTCATGGACATACTCTTTTCTTTGCATTGACCTTTTCGGTCATAATGATAATAGCACAATTACTTTACAATGTGCAATTCCTTTTCCCTCTTAATTTTGAATTTTTTGTAAAATTTGTAAATCCTTCCTTTTTTCCCTTCCATTTATGGCTTAAGTGGAGTAAAATATCTAACGTGTGGTTATGTTTCTGCCACCTTACTATTCAGGAATAATTTGGAGGACGGACATGAAAAGTACAACAAAATTAATCTTAGCAGGTCTCGGAACCGCTGCAATCTGTGCAGGTGTTTACTATGTTGTAAAAAACAAAGACAAATTCTTAAAAAGCGAAGAAGTAATTAATCCCGACGGAACCGCAGAGAAGCGGACCTATGTGGTACTCGATGTGGACGGCGCAAAGAAAAAAGCCGGCGATACCATTCAGAAGGGCAAGGAAAAAGCTCAGGATACCTGGAAAAAGGTTGAGACCGGTGCAAAGGATACCTGGGACAAGGTAACCGGCAAAGGCAAGGAAGAAATGGAAGTTGATGCGGAAAACATCGTAGATTCCGATGAAATCTTAGAAGCAGCCGATGAAGCCAGCGAAGCTGTTGCAGAGGCAGTGGACAACGCACTCGACAAAGCAAAGGAAACTACAAAGAAGGCAAAAGAAGCCGTTCAGGAAGCGATTGCAAATGCAGGTGATAATCTTACTCCCGCAGAAGCTTAATCCGATTGCCGAATAAACAAATACTCTCCCACCGTATGAGATTTTGTACGGTGGGATTTCTTTTTCTTTTCATTTAAACGCCTTTATGCTATAATATTCGGCGTATCGGTCGGCAAAACCACGATTTTACCGTCCGCCATAAATTGAAAAAGTAACGAGGAACCAAAAATGGAAAATACGAATCAGAACAACATGCCGGAAGGCGAAGAGGAAAAAAAGGAAGTTGTATCAAGAAACTTCATCGAAGTGGAAATTGATAAGGATTTGGCGGAAGGCGTTTATGATACCGTACATACCCGCTTCCCTCCCGAACCGAACGGCTATCTGCATATCGGACATGCAAAAAGTATCCTTTTAAATTACGGACTGGCACAGAAATACGGCGGCAAGTTCAACATGCGTTTTGATGACACCAACCCGACCAAGGAAAAGGTGGAATTCGTCAATTCCCAGTTAGAGGATATCAAATGGCTCGGTGCAGACTGGGAAGACAGACTCTTTTTTGCTTCCGACTATTTTCCGCAGATGTATGAAGCTGCAGTTAAGCTGATTAAAAAGGGAAAAGCTTATGTTTCCGATTTAAGTGCCGATGAAATCAGGGAGTATCGCGGAACCTTAACGGAAGCCGGAAAAGAAGATCCGTATTCCAAAAGAAGCATTGAGGAAAATCTCGCTTTATTTGAGGAAATGAAATCAGGTGCTGTTGAAGACGGTGCCAGAGTACTTCGTGCCCGTATTGACATGGCTTCTCCGAATATGAATATGCGTGACCCGGTAATCTATCGTGTCGCACACATGACGCATCACAGAACCGGCGATACCTGGTGCATTTATCCGATGTACGATTTCGCGCATCCGATTGAAGATGCAATCGAAGGCATCACACATTCCATCTGTACTTTGGAATTCGAAGACCACAGACCTTTATATGACTGGGTTGTAAGAGAGCTTGAATATCCTCATCCTCCCAGACAGATTGAGTTTGCGAAATTATATTTAAACAATGTCGTAACCGGAAAGAGATACATCAAAAAGCTCGTGGAAGACGGCATTGCAGACGGCTGGGATGATCCCCGTCTGGTCAGCGTTTCCGCACTTCGCCGTCGCGGCTATACACCCGAAGCAATCAAAATGTTCGTGGAACTCTGCGGTGTTTCCAAGGCACAGTCGGTTGCGGATATGGGTATGTTAGAATACTGCATCCGTGAGGATCTGAAATTAAAAAGACCCCGTATGATGGCCATTCTCGATCCGATTAAGCTTGTGATCGACAACTATCCGGAAGGTCAGACGGAAATGCTTACTGCTGCCAACAACCTTGAAAACGAAGCCCTCGGAGAACGTGAAATTCCGTTCGGCCGTGAGTTATACATCGAGCGCGACGATTTTATGGAAGAGCCCGTGAAAAAATATTTCCGCCTCTTCCCCGGCAATGAGGTCCGCCTGATGAATGCCTATTTCGTTACCTGTACCGGTTGCGAAAAGGATGAAAACGGCAACGTTACGGTTGTTCACTGTACCTATGATCCGGAAACCAAATCCGGCTCCGGCTTCAATGCAAGAAAGGTAAAGGGTACGATTCACTGGGTATATGCTCCTGCCGCAAA
>CACZRH010000116.1 GCA_902783455.1 uncultured Lachnospiraceae bacterium
ATCGGACAAAATGGATTATAAAAGCTTAATTGATCCGGAACTAAAGAAAAGCGCACGGAGATTTCCGTTTAACAGAGGTGTTGTTATCGGTGGAAATATATATCAGGAAGCGGAGTGGCGTTTTATAAAGCCTCCTGAGGATATTGAAGAAAAAGAAATATGGATTCAAAAAAGGAGGTAGTTATGGCTGTTAATCCGGATGTGTATCTGCTTTACGAGTACATGAAAAAAAATGCTTTTACGGTTCGTGTAAAGGTGAATCTGACGGAAGCAATTGATGAGGGAATTTTAAAAGAAGCAGCTGCGGAAGCAATGACAAGATTTCCTTATTATTCGGTTCGTGTCGGACTGGATGACGGAGAAAATTATATTCTTCTTCCGAATGACCGTCCGATTGCCGTGTTACCGGAGAAAGAGGAACGTCTGGTTCTCGGAACCGAAAGAGTACGCGGACATCTTTTTGCAATCACGTGGAAGGACAACAACATCTGGTTTAACTGGGCTCATTGTTTTTGCGGTGCCTTTGGTGCAATGTTCTGGATTAAAACGACACTGTATCAGTATCTGACGAAGAAATACGGTCCGTTGAAGGCGCCTGCCGATTTAAAGGCGGTTGGTTCCCCTGTGGACGAGGAAGAATATGCTTTTCCGGATGCTGATACACTGCCTACGGATGATCCGTTAAAGCGTTATGAGGAAGGGGACAGCAAGGTGGGATTGCAAAACGAAATAAACTATTTTATTAATCCCTTTGCCAATGATACTTATTATTACGAGATGGAACTTGAAAGTAAGCCGTTTATGGAGTATTCCAAGAAAATCGACGGAACTCCCAATACCGTTCTGATCGCCATGATGATGAAGGCTGCGGCAAACTATTTTCCGAGAGTGGAAGGCTGGCATATTTCCGCGAAAATTGCGGATGACTACAGGAAAGATGTGGGATGTCCGAAGTCCTATCGGGATTTTGTCCGCTTTATTCATGTAAGATATGACTGGGATATGAAAGAAGAATCCATTGAAAGATTAAGTCAGCGGGCAAGAGGCGCAATCATTACGCAGATGCAGCCGGAGAACAGTTACGAATGGTACAGAAATCAGGTGGAAGCCCGGAAAGGAATCGATGCACAGCCGGATTTAAAATCGAAGATTAAATATGCAAAAAAACACAGTATCTACGGCAGTGATGCGCATGACACCTATATGGTCAGCTATGTGGGAAAGACGGACTGGGGCGGAATGGCAGATTATATTAAGTCCATCTATACCATAACGGATGGAAATCTAATGCTGGAAGTGAATGCATTGCCGGACAAATTCTGTGTAACATTCCAATTGTTAACGAAGGATCGAAAACCTTTGGATTTGTTTTGTAATATTTTGAAAGAAGAAAAACTTCCGTTTACGGTTTCAGAGCGGATGGTGCGCTATATGCCGGATCTGTTGCTTCCTACAATGAATTCCAGATAAAACAGAGAGCCGTTTATTCTAAGGCAGTGTGATTGTACATTCGTTTGTATATAAAAAACGTATTATGATATAATATAACGTAGTCTATCCGTAAATGTGTAAACATTACAAGGGGGGATTCTATGCGACAGTTTCAGTTTCCGTATGAAAATGAGGATAAATTCGTAAACAGCCTGCGTAAAATCAAACAATGGTGTAATTCATCCGTTACGTCTTCCGTACTTTTTCAAATCTATACCTATACGTTAAACCGTCCGAAGGTGGAGACGGTTTGTGCCATCATCGAAAAAGAGATGCCGGATTCTTATATTATTGGATGTTCCACAAGCGGCAATATTCTTTTCGGCGATTACTGTTTTTCGGAAGTGGTTGTGGTTTGCACGGTTTTCGAATATTTTACAACAAAGCTGAAACTTCTTCAGTTTCCGATTAATCAGGAGAATGCGAATGAAGTTGCCAATTCCCTGATTCGGGAAGTGGAGGTGACTCCATGGTGCAAATGCGTTATGTGCTATACGACGATGCGCGGTATTTCCACTTCCGATTTCTGTGATGAACTTAAGAATCTTCCCGACCATATTCAATTCTTCGGTGGCGGGGCCATGAACATCGACATGAATTCCAATTATGCTTTTGTATTTTCTTCCGTGGGAACTATTTCCGACCATTCCATTGTTTTTGCATTGATGGGAGGAGAAGATTTTAATGTGGAATCCACCTATCTTACCGGCTGGAAACCGCTTGGCCGAAATCTTTTAGTGACCAAAGCGAAAGGGCCTGTTCTTTACGAGCTGGAAGGGAAGCCGGCATATGAGACATATTATAAGTATCTGAATATCAAAAATGATGAACATTTCTTTAAAAATACCCTGGAATTTCCGTTCTTCTATGAACATAACGGAATCAACATTTTAAGAGCTCCGACGGCAGCAATGGAAGACGGAAGTCTGATTATGACGGCCGATATGGAAGAAAATGTAAAGGCAAGAATTGCTTACGGCGATCCATGGACAATTCTGAAAAATGTTGACGAGGAGGCATTAAAATTAAAGGATTTTATACCGGAAGCGCTCTTTGTTTTCTCCTGCGCGGCAAGGAAAACCTTCTGGGGAGAAGAAGAGGCCGGTAAGGAAACGAAGCCGTTCCAGTCGCTGGCACCGACTTCCGGATTCTATACTTCCGGTGAATTCTTAAGAACGAACGGAAATGTAAATCAGCATAATGTAACACTTGTAATTGCCGCAATGCGGGAAGGAAAAAGAAATCTGGATAAAATTCCCGAGGCTGAGCTTAACGAGCAGGAATTCTCGGGAAGCGTATCCATGATTAACCGTCTGGCAACCTTTATTCAGGCGGCTACGGAGGAACTTGAAGAAGCAAACGAGCAGTTAAGACTCGCCGCCATTATTGACGGTCTGACGCAGGTTTATAACCGGCGTGAAATCCAGAGACGGATTATAGAAGAAGTCGATGAGGCGAACAAAGCATATAACAGTGGTTCGGCAGGGAAAGAGAACTGCCTGATTATGATGGATATCGATGACTTTAAGCATGTGAATGATGCCTATGGTCATCAAAAGGGTGATGAAGTACTTCAAAAGCTGGCGGAAATGATGAAGACAATTGCCACGCAGAATGTTCCGGGCAGTTCCGTGGGACGCTGGGGCGGAGAGGAATTCATGATTCTGCTTCCGGATACCGGAGTAAAGAAGGCTTCGGTAATTGCAGAGCTTTTGCGCGTGAATTTCCAGACAATTGATTTCGGGGAAGCACCATCGCAGACAATCAGTGTCGGTGTTACGCAGATGATATCGAACGAGGATCCGGATACATATTGTATGAGAGTGGATACGGCACTTTATCAGGGCAAGCGAAACGGAAAAAATCAGGTTGTAATCTGTTAATCGGTTGATACAGGGAGAGCGCGGGATGACAAGAAAAATTGCTTCCGGAATTTTTTACGGAGTTTTTGCACTTGTTTTTGTAATCATGGTCGGCATTATGGTAAAGGGTCTGATTGACCAGAATAAGGACGAAAAGAATCAGACTGCCCGTTATGAGAGCATGATTACCGAAGGAAGCAGGACGCAGTTAACACGGGAAATTCTGGAAGAAGATCATGAAAAATATCTTTCCGACAGCGTAAAAGCAAAGAAAACCTTTCTTTCACTGCTGGTCTGCTTTGGCAGTGTGGTGATCTTATTTTTCCTTTTGGCGTTGTTTAATGTTGTTATGAAATGGGTGGAGGACGGCGGCGGGTCCATAGCGATACCGCTCGCAACCTTTCTTGTGCTGACGTTTATTCTGGGCGGCTTTTCTTTTATCATGTTAAACGTCATTGTTCCGAGAGTGAACGGTACGAATCCGGAAAAAGAGGCATATTATTTCAGTGAGCTGAATCTGGTTGAATCCGAGAAGAAAGAGGAAGTTGTTGAAACAGGATCGGGAGACAGCCGGAGGACCGAGACCAGAGTCAGTTATTTTTTAATTGATGACAGCGGGAAAAAAATCGAAGTCAATAAACTTCTTTTTGAAAGATATACGGATGCCGGAATTTACTATGCGGGACAGACATCCAGGGGAATTATTTTTTCGTTATATCCCGGAAAATATTTCGAATTATCAGAGGATTTATAACTGTAATTCGGCATAATGAACAAACAATAAAAGCATCTTTTGGAAAAAAGACCTCTTTACAAAACAGAACAGATGTTCTATCATCATCAATACAGAGAAAGAGGGAAAAAGATGCCGATACCGAAAGAAGTTGATCTGATTTGCTGTCACGGAATGCAGGGCGAGGTTACTCCGATTCGATTAAGAGTAAAGGACGAGGACGGACAGTATCAGTCATATACGATAAAAGAATACAGGGATTTGTCCCATCAGGGAACACGGATTATGCCGGACGGAGTGTATGTTACGGATCATACTTTGATTTTTGAGTGTAAAATTGCCGTATTCGGACAGGAACGGAAAGTTCGTCTTTACAGTAACGAACCGTATCTTTCCTGGAAGATGACATCGTAGCATGGCGTATTATTTGTTATAATGTGATTTGAATCTATGGCATGACATAATCATGGGGGATGAAGGAATGCTGAATTTTAAGTGTAAAAACTGCGGCGGTGAATTCGAGGTACATACACACGGAGAGCTGGTCTGTCCGTTTTGCGGAACAAAGCATTATTTTACGGATCAGGATTTTAAGGGCTATGACGAATTCCGGGACAGTCTTTTGAAATTCTTACGTACTTCCAATGATTCCGTGGCGGAAGAGGGAGATATCTTAAATTACTGGAATTATGCGCATAGCCGCTCCTTTGAACTTCAAGGCGGCGAAGGAAGCGTGGATGTAACGTTTACATTTCAGACGGTTGTTGACGATATAGAAGTTTTTGTAAATAAGGATCGCGTGATCTATGTATTCCCTCCGAAAATGCGTAAGGCAGCGGATTTAATGCTTGAAAATGTGGAGCATTTAAGCTATCCGTCAGCAGATATCAAAGGGTTACGGCAGTATTTGCCGGTATTGGATGCGAAGTATGATTTAAAAGATTTTTCCGTACTTTTGGCAATTTCCAAACCGGAGAATGTATATCCGCTTTTTGTATTTTCCGACCTTCATCCGAGACATGTTGCATGGATGATTTCCCGCATGGAGAATTTATGCTGCCTGTTGGAATTCAATGAACTTGACCATAAGCATATGGATGAAAACAATCTCTTTATCAATCCCAAAACACATGAAGCGTATCTTTACGGCGGCTGGTGGGATGTCGAAAAAAAAGGAAATCATGCCTGCCTTAAGGAGTTAAGAAATACGGCGGAAAGGCTTGTCGGAAACCGGATTTCGGAAGGCCCGAAGATGTTTGCGGAATTTCTGCATTCCAAACCGAAGGTGCCGGCATATGATGATTTCGGATACTGGGATGAAGTGATTGAAAAGGGATTCGGCGGACATAATTTCGCAAAGTTCGGAACCGAATAAATTCAGCC
>CACZRH010000117.1 GCA_902783455.1 uncultured Lachnospiraceae bacterium
ACCAGTATCATCATCGTTGTCAGCGTAGTCATCGAAACCGCACAGCAGGTTGAATCCCAGATGCTGGTTCGTAACTACAAAGGTTTCTTAAACGATTAATAGTATATTATGAGCGTAATTAGCGGGCACACCGTCTTAGGCGGTGTGTCTGTTAGTCGCATAGGGGTTAAGGTTTTTGAGAAGGAGGGGCTGATTATGAAGATTATAATGTTGGGTGCGCCCGGAGCGGGCAAAGGAACACAGGCAAAAATGATTGCCGAGAAATATAGTATTCCGCACGTTTCCACGGGAGATATTTTCAGGGCTAATATAAAGAATGAAACTCCTCTGGGAATGGAAGCAAAGAAATATATGGATGAAGGGAAGCTGGTTCCCGACGAGTTGACCGTTCAGATTCTTTTGGACAGGGTTGCTAAAGAGGATTGTGCGAACGGATATGTATTGGATGGTTTTCCCCGTACCATTCCGCAGGCAGAGGTTTTAAACGATGCTTTGGAAAAAATGGGAGACAAAATCGATTATGCAATTGATGTGGCTGTACCGGATGAGAATATCGTAAACAGAATGTCCGGAAGACGTGCCTGCGTAACCTGCGGTGCAACCTATCACATCGTGCATATTCCGCCTAAGGTAGAAAATGTTTGCGATAAGTGCGGTTCGAATCTGATTCTTCGCGATGACGACAAACCTGAAACCGTATTAAACCGCTTGAAAATATATCATGAGCAGACACAGCCGTTAATCGAGTATTACACCGCAAAGGGTGTTTTGAAAACGGTTGATGGCACAAAGGACATGAAGGACGTGTTTGCGGATATTGTTTCCATACTCGGATAATTCGAAATTGAATATATAAAACTTTTCAAAGAGCCGGTCAGGCACAGCTTTGTTGAAAAGCATAGCAGAAAGGATTATAAAAATGTCAGTTACTATTAAGTCACCGAGAGAAATTGAATTAATGCGTCATTCCTGCAAGGTACTTGCGGAAATACACGAAAGGCTGAAAGAGGAAGTAAAACCCGGAATCAGCACCCTGGATCTGGATATTTTAGCGGAACGCTTAATCAGGGAACATGATTGTATTCCGAATTTCCTGCATTACAACGGATTTCCCGCTTCCATCTGCGCTTCCGTTAACGAGGAAATCGTTCACGGAATCCCGAGGAAAAATAAGATTTTAAAAGAAGGGGATATCATTTCCATTGACTGCGGCTGTATTTATCAGGGATATCATTCCGATGCGGCAAGAACACATGCAGTCGGAAAAATCAGCCCGGAACTGGAAAAACTGATCAAAGAAACGGAAAATTCCTTTTATGCCGGAATTAAACAGGCGGTTGCCGGAAATCACTTAAATGATATCTGCACCGCAATTGAGGATTATATCACTCCCTTCGGATACGGAATCGTGGAAGAACTGACAGGACACGGAATCGGAACGCACATGCATGAAGATCCGTCCATTCCGAATTTTGCCATGAACCGCAGAGGAATCCGTTTAAGACCCGGAATGACATTTGCAATTGAACCGATGATTAATTTAGGGCGTGCCGATGTGATTTTCCACGATGACGGATGGACTACGACAACTGCGGACGGACTTCCTTCCGCACATTATGAAAACACCATCCTGATTACGGAAGGGGAACCGGAAATCCTGACACTGTTATAATGGTTCATTCATGTTTGCTTTCTACATTTATTTATGGAAATAATTTTACCGAAGAATAAATTATCAGAATAATTAATAAAGGAAAGTAAACAGGAGAGAAAAATAGATTTAATAAGCAAGAAGAGTTAACCGAAATCTGAAAATGAGGTAATTAGTATGTCGAAATCGGATGTAATCGAAATTGAAGGAATCGTAACGGAAAAGTTACCGAATACCATGTTTAAGGTAAAGATTGAAAACGGACATGAAGTGCTTGCCCATATCAGCGGAAAGCTTCGTCAGAATTTCATTCGTATCCTTCCGGGGGATAAGGTAACACTGGAACTTTCTCCTTATGACTTAACAAAGGGAAGAATCATCTGGAGAGATAAATAAAGATTGAGAGAGGCAAAGAAGACCGTTTGATTTTTATAAATTGATTTTTATGAAAAATGCCAAAAATTTTTGTGAAATCAGACGAAATTTTCCTTGCATCTTGAAATATATGATGATATAATGGCAAATGGTCACTTTTTGAAAGGAGGTTTTAACATGAAAGTAAGATCATCTGTAAAACCGATTTGCGAGAAATGCAAAATCATCAAAAGAAAAGGGAAAATCATGGTAATCTGTGA
>CACZRH010000118.1 GCA_902783455.1 uncultured Lachnospiraceae bacterium
CACAGCTTTTAAGAAATGCGGGGTATTCCAAAGAATCGGGAATCGGAGTGGGAATCGGAAGCTTATTAAATGTTTTTCTGGATCCGCTTTTTATGTTTGTCATTCTGCCGAAAGGATATGAGGTTCTGGGAGCCGGAATCGCAACTCTGCTTTCCAATGTCATTTCTTTTTTGTATTTCATTTTGATTTATCGGAAAGTGAAGAATGAAAGCGTACTAAAGATTTCCTTTAAAAGGGAAAAAATCGAAAAGAAAGATTTAGCGTCTCTCTATATGGTCGGAATTCCGGCTGCAATCAGCATTTTTTTATTTGACCTCGTAAGCATCGTGATTAACAGGCTGGTGGCAGGATACGGGGATCATGTCATTCCGATTGCATCAATGGGTATTGTATTAAAGCTGGAACGAATTCCGATTAACACCTGTCTTGGAATCTGTCTTGGAATGGTTCCGTTAATAGCGTATAATTACGGTGCAAAGAATTACAAAAGAATGGACCGGATTTCTTCTCTTGCAAGATGGATTATTCTCGGCTTTTCGACGATTTGTATGCTTGTATTTTTCTATTTTGCAAAGCCGATTGTCGGGATTTTTATCCACGATGAAAGCACTGTTACACTCGGTGCGGTGATTCTGCAGGGACGCTGTCTGGCGCTGCCGTTTATGATGCTCGGATATCATATCATAAACTACATGAATGCCGTTAATAAGGGAAAAATCTCATTTCTTCTGGCAGTGTTAAGACATGTGGTTTTAATTATTCCGATTATGCTTTTGATGAATCATTTTCTGGGGCTGCCGGGACTAATCTGGTCGCAGGTGTTGGCAGATTGTATCAATGCGCTCATTGCATTCATTTTATTTGTCCGGATTGAAAAGAAGCGGTAAGAAAATATGCGGAACAAAAATAATTCAAACTGGCCTGTATTCCTGATTGCAGGCATCCTTGCTACAATTTTTACATTCCTTTTGCTTTTTGCTTTCGTTTCCATTGGCCTAAGCGTAAGCAAAAGATATCAGACTGCAAAGGCGAACAGGAAGCAGCTTTCGATGAGGACGGCAGGGGGAACGGTAAAAATTCAGCCTACCGGGCTGGATATATATGATTATACCTTTATTGGAGAAGTAATCGGAAAGGATCGGATTGAAGCTGAAGAATGGATTAAATTGTATTATCCCGGAAGTAATATCGAAAAGGAAGTTCTTCCGACGATGACAAAGAATGCCGATTCGTATGAACTATGGACGGTTACCTCTTCCGTTCCGATGAATTCCATATCCATCGGGGGATATGTATACGGATATGAACGGTTAGATATTCAGCTGCGAAACGGACAGCTCGACTATATTTCATTCGTTAATCCCATCGGTGACATGTATGCTTTTAATGATGTATATAATGAATTGTCGGCGATATACGGGCAGCAGCAACTGTATGTTCCGGATACGGATTTCCTTTCAAAGCTGCTTGAGCCGGACTACGAATATTTATCCTATTCCTGGATGAGCTGGGATTTTGACGGGACTTACACGATGTTTTTGATCAGAGCCGTTTATACAAACAGCGAAAGCATATCCATCAAGTTTAATCATTCTTGAAAGGTGGCAAATTATAATAGTATAGGGTACCGATTACGCTTTTTGGCAAAAGGTCCTCCGGGAAATTTCCCGGAGGATTTTTTTATGCGCTGGTCCGCATAATGTAATTTGCAGCTTTGCCGCGCGCGGCCCACATACAACTACAGGTTGCAAGACAACGAAACAGCGTTTCGATACAATTTAAGGTAGTGAAATGTCATCGTATGAATTTACAGAGGAGATTAGAATGAGGGGAAAGTATAAAAAGAAAAAAGCGACATCGAATGTTATGGATCTGTCTCTTGACTGGAATGATGTTTTTGATTCCGGCAGTGAAAGTGAAAATGAGGGAGTGCTTTATGGCAGCATTTCGGATGCTTTGATTCATTGCATCTGTACGCGCGGTGAAGTAGATATTGAATATATTTCCTCGATTACCGGTGCAGATTATCAGACTGTCATAAACACCCTGAAGGGGTCCATTTATCAGAATCCGGATAAATGGGGAGAAGTGTATTACAAAGGCTGGGAGACTGCAGAAGAGTATCTTTCCGGGAATCTTATGCGAAAATGGCAGGCGGCAATGGATGCCGATAAGAAATATAACGGCTGCTTTCGGGATAATTTAAGAGCCATCGAGAAGGTCCTTCCTCCGACGGTTGCCACAAAGGATATTTATATCACACTCGGTTCCCCCTGGGTTCCGAGTGATATTATCGATGATTTCATGGAATATTTATTCGGTGATCCGCTTCGGTATTATATTTATTCCTGGTCTTTAAGAGACCGGATTATGGAATCCTTTAAGACAAAGCATGATGAATTAACCGGAACCTGGGAAATCCCTGAGAAGAGACGCTATCATCATAATGTTGCAGTCAGCCGCACCTACGGGACGGAGCGAATGGAAGCACTGACGATTCTGGAAAAGACCCTGAATATGAAAACCATTGCGGTAAAGGACGAGGTATCCTCTGCTACGAGTGCTTCCGGGAAGCAGACGAAGAAGTATGTAATCAATCAGGCGGAAACGGTTGCCGCGCTTGAAAAGCAGCAGAAGTTAATTAAGGCATTCCAGGACTGGGTGTGGACGGATCGAAAGAGAAAAGAGCGGCTGGAGAGTATCTTTGAAAATAAATTCAGCTGTGTGAAGAGAAGAATGTTTGACGGCTCGTTTTTGGAATTTCCTACGATGTCTTCCGATATTTTGCTCTATCCGTATCAGAAAGACGCAGTGGCAAGAATCCTCTTTACACCGAACACCCTGCTTGCGCATGATGTCGGTGCCGGAAAGACCTATGTCATGATTGCTGCCGGGCAGGAACTTAAGCGAATGGGCCTTTCGAAGAAGAATATGTATGTGGTTCCCAATAACATTGTGGGACAGTGGGCGCAGATTTTCAGGCAGATGTATCCGGATGCATCTCTTCTTTGCGTGGAACCGAAAAGTTTTAAGCCGGAGAAGAGACAGAAGGTCCTTGAATCAATCCGTGATAACGATTATGACGGGATTATTATTGCATACAGCTGTTTTGAACAGATTCCGCTTTCTAAGGATTATTACAGAGAGGAGATTGCTGAAAAAAGGAAGCAGATTGAGAAGGTTATCGCCCAGAAAAATAAAGCAACGAGTAAACTCAGGAATAAGCGTAAGGAATTAACCGCTGCTTTGGAAGAGCTTACCTATGCCGATGAGGAGAACTATAGCGGACTCTGTTTTGATGAGCTTGAAATAAACAGGCTGTTTGTGGATGAAGCGCATAATTTCAAGAATGTTCCGATTGAAACAAAGGCAGGTAATGTTTTGGGAATCAGCGCCGGAGGATCGAAAAAATGCCGGGATATGCTGGATAAAGTGCATTTAATCCAGAAGAATAACAACGGGAAGGGTGTTGTAATGGCAACCGGTACGCCGATTACGAACTCCATAACGGATGCTTTTGTTATGCAGCTGTATCTGCAAAGCGGTGAGCTTGCATTACTGGATTTACAGAACTTTGACAGCTGGATCGGAATGTTTGCGGAAAAAAGAACGGACTTTGAAATTGATGTGGATACCAGTTCTTACAGGCTGGCAACCAGATTTTCCGAGTTTCATAATCTTCCCGAACTGACCGCCCTGCTTTCAATGTTTGCCGATTTTCATCAGGTGGATGAGACGAGTGAAGTACCTGTTCATGACGGATATTGTGACTGTCTTGTTCCGAAGACACTTGAACTGTCGGATTATCTGAAAGAGATTTCCGAGCGTGCGGATGCAGTCCGTTCCGGAATGGTTGACCGGAAAGAAGATAATATGCTTAAGATTACCACGGACGGAAGAAAAGCAGCGCTGGATATACGTCTGGTGGGCGCAAGGGGCGGTTATTCTGCCTCTTCCAAAGTGGCAAGATGTGCCGAGAAAGTAACGGAAATCTATTACCGGACAATGGCCGAAAAAAGCACGCAGCTTATTTTCTGCGATTCTTCAACGCCGAAGGCCGGATTTAATATTTACGATGAGCTGCGTTATCTGCTGGAACTGTACCATATTCCGTCTGAGCAGATTGCGTATATTCATGATGCCAAAACGGAAAAAGAACGGACAAAGCTGTTTTCCAAGGTTCAGTCCGGTGAGGTGAGAATTTTAATCGGCTCCACCTTATTGCTCGGACTCGGTGTCAATGTTCAGAATAAACTGATTGCACTGCATCATATCGATGTTCCCTGGAGACCGGCCGATATGACGCAAAGGGAAGGCAGAATTATCCGCCAGGGAAATGAGAATGAGAAGGTTGAAATCTACCGTTATATCACGGAGGGAAGCTTTGATGCGTATTCCTGGCAGCTTCTGGAAACGAAACAGCGTTTTATTTCCGATCTTCTTTCCGGTTCTTTAACACAGCGTGACGGAAAAGACGTGGATGACACGGTATTAAATTATGCGGAAGTGAAAGCCCTGGCGATCGGAAATCCGCTTGTGAAAGAACGTGTGGAAGCGCAGAATGAACTGACAAAGTTTCTTTCCCTGCAGAGAAAGACACTGGAAGCCAGACTTCGCATGGAGAAGGAATTATCGGAGCTGCCTGCGAAAATAGCCAAAGTAAAAGAGGATATTGACAGATGCAGCAAAGACTGCGAATACTATAAGAAGTGGAAGGAAGCGAATCCGACCGATAAGGATTCTTACTTAAAAGAACTGGAAACGGAAAATCGCCGTAAATTCAGGGAAGATCTGAATGCAGCCTTAAAAGACAATGAATTTAAAGAGTCGGATCGTCTGTTCGCAAATTATAAGGGATTCGACATTCTTCTTCCCGCAAATATGGAGAAGATCAAACCCTTCGTCTGGGTGAAAGGAAACGGGAAATACTATGTGGAAATGGCGGATACGCAGATTGGAAACATCATTCGTATCGACAATTTTCTGGAGTCCCTTTTAGAAAGACTGGCGAAATATCAGGACAGTTTAACCAGGCTTGAAACCAGAACGAAGGAAATCAGGGCGGAACTTGATAAAAATGAATCCTATACGGATATGATTGAATTATATCAGAAAAAAGTAAAATATCTGGATGAGAAACTGGGGGTAAACATAGCATGAATGAATTAAAGCATAAGAATATTCCGGTTCTTTCAATCGGGGAAATGGTGAAAGAAATCTCAGGTGCATATGTGTCCGTAATCCGCTCCAAACTGCCGGTATGGACCATGCCTTCCGTAATGCTCTGGGGGCCTCCCGGTGTCGGAAAATCACAGGCTGTGCGTCAGATCGGAACGCATATCGAAAAAGAGACCGGAAAACGGGTAGAGATTACGGATGTGCGTCTGCTTTTATTTAACCCGATTGATTTGCGCGGTATTCCGACGGCCAATGCGGATAAGACTCTTGCAATATGGTTAAGACCGCAGATTTTTCAGATGGATGCATCGGATGATGTAATTAATATTCTGTTTCTGGATGAGATTTCCGCTGCGCCGCAGTCCGTTCAGGCGGCTGCTTACCAGATTACGCTTGACCGTACGGTGGGAGAGCACAAACTGCCAGAGAACTGTATCGTTATCGCAGCCGGAAACCGGACAACGGATAAATCCGTGGCGTTTAAAATGCCGAAGGCGCTTGCTAACCGATTAATGCATATCGAAGTGGAAGGCAATTTTGACTCCTGGAAGGAGTGGGCAATCAAATCGAATATCAATCCTAAGGTAGTCGGATTTTTATCGTTCCGCAGTAACTATCTGATGGGATTTGATACGGCAGTGGATGACCTGGCGTTTCCGACACCCCGTTCCTGGGAGATGGTCAGCAATCTGTTAAACGGTGTATCGGATGACGTGGAGCAGATGTATGCTTTAATTTCGGGTATTGTCGGATGCGGAGTGGCAACGGAGTTTCGCACCTGGACAAAGGTATTTCAGGATCTTCCGAAAATTGAAGATATTTTTGACGGAAAGAATCCGAAGCTTCCGCAGAGCACGGATGCACTCTATGCTCTTACGGCTTCGATGACGGCGTATGCAAAAGGCTGTAAGGACGATAAGAATAAAATTGCCAATTCCATACGGTATGCAAACCGTATGCCGCCTGATTTTTCCACGGTACTGATGAAGGACTATATGTATCTGGACGAGGATTATAAAAAGAAACTGGTGTTAATTCCCGAGTTTAAGAAGTGGCTTGAAGAGAAAGGAAATCTCTTAAATGGAGCTCTCTGATAAAAAAATCAAAGAATTTATGAGGCGGCTTTTGCAGTCACGTATGCGGCTTTTATGCAGCAACGGTTTCTACGGGCTGCTGCTTATGCATGTCGTTTTTTCGCTTGATGAAAAATGCGAGACGGCAGCCACGGACGGGACGAGAATCTATTTCGGCCCGAAATTTTTAGATGAAATCACGGATGCAGAGCTGGATTTTGTTCTTATGCATGAGATTATGCATGTTGTTTTGCAGCATATGGCACGTAAGGGGGAACGGGAACCGGAGCGTTTTAATATTGCAGCCGATATTGTCGTAAATTCGACAATACTGCAGTCTCTCGGAGGGGATGAAAGAAAAATATCGGTTCAGGGAGATGTGAGTATGCATTTAACCCCGGACGGCCGGGAAGGGGCTCTGTTTACAGTGGAGGAAGTGTATGAAATGCTTTCGAAACCGATATCCGGAAACAGCCGGAATAAGGGCATCGCCCAAAAGAGCCAACAGGGTATGAAAGGCGGGATGATGTCCGGTAATTTCCGCGATGATCATTCCAGATGGGAGCAGGTAAAGGATGATGAGAAACTTCAGGATGCCTGGATGAAAAGACTCGAAGATGCCTGTATGGTCATGGAAATTCGGGATCCGGATCATACCAGGGGTTTGCTTCCGGCCTTTGCCAAACGTCTTTTAAAGGAATTACGCAGTCCGCAGACGGACTGGAGAAAGATATTAAATGAATTTGTGCAGGAAGAGATTAAGGATTATTCCTTTGCACCGCCTGACAGACGGTTTGACGGGGGAGAATTTTTTCTGCCGGATTTTAACGAAAAGGATGATCTTTTAGAGGACATTCTTTTCATGATTGATACTTCCGGATCCATGTCAGATGAGATGATTACCGCGGCATATTCGGAAGTGAAAGGCGCAATCGACCAGTTTGACGGGAAGTTAAAAGGATGGCTTGGATTCTTTGATGCAGCGGTAATCCCTCCGCAACCGTTTTCGGATGAGGAGGAATTATCAATCATTCGTCCAAAAGGCGGAGGAGGTACGAATTTTAATGTCATTTTCGAACATGTGCAAAAGCACATGCAGGAAAAGCTTCCTGCCTGCATCATTATTCTGACGGACGGATATGCTCCCTTTCCAAAAGAAAGCGAGGCAATGGGGATTCCGGTGCTCTGGCTTTTGAATAATGAGGAGGTAGAGCCGAAATGGGGCAGGGTAGCAAGAATAACCGTCTGATTGGAGGAGAATTTTTTTTCATTGTTGGACATCCGATGGACAGATGATTGTATACTGCGATTTATAAGGGAATTTGAGATTATGACATTATGAAAAAGGAGAAAAAATCATGAGTAATATTGCAGATGCTAAAAAAACAATGGATGAAATAAAAAAGAAAATCGGAGATCAGCAGCAGTATGCAAAGCTGAAGGAAGAGGAAAGACTGAAATTATTCCAGGATTATTTTTTAAGTCTGGCGCAGGCAAATGAGGCTTATCATGCAAAGGAAGCCAAATATGAGAAAACGCTGAAGGAAAACATTAAAGAGCTGGAGCCGGAACTTAGAAAAATGGCGAAGTTTCAGTACGGTCCGGATGTTTTACCGCTATTGGATGACGGCTATCCCAGGAGGCATATTTTCCGCGGCACCATCCTTCCGAAGGGACTTACGGAAGAAGAAAAGAAGGACCATGACAGCGGAAGAGAAAAAAGAGACTGGGAAAGCAGAATTGAGACTAACAGTTCCTGCCATGAATATTATCTGGAGGCCAGAAAACAATTTGATTCTCTTTGGGATCAGGGCGATATCAAGGGCGTTGCAGACCTGATTGAAGAAGTATGTATTATGGATGCTGAAACAGGATACGAAAGGACTTTGAAGGGAAAGCAAAAGGATGAAGAATTAACTCCGAAAGAGAAGAAAGTAGATGATATGAGGACTGCTTTTCAAAACAGTGTCCTGTCGCATGTTAAAGCGGAAATGCAGACCGTTATCGAAAACGGTGAGGAAAAAAAGATGCCGGTTGTGACACCGGAGGGTGAGAAGCTGGTTAAGGATTTTATAAAGGAAATTACAGACCGGCATGTGAAAGATGTTATTGATGTGCAGAGAAAAACCGATGCACTGGCGAAAAAACTTGAAAAAGAAAACATTCCGGAACTCGAGCTTTTGAAGGATGATAAAAAATTCTTAAAAAGACTTGCAAACACTATAGTCAGTTATCAGGATCCTTCCGGAATAAATCGCGGAGCCAGATGGCAGGCACAGTATTTTTTTAATCAAATACTTCAGGGTGTCAGAGTAGACGGAGTGAAATCCAAGATGGATGGGGACTGGGTACATGCATATGGAACCGGATATATTGACAGGGCTGTAAAAATAGCATTAAAAGAGAACGGAATTTTCGATTATTTTGCAATAGAAGATGAGGTTGACAGAACTTTTGCAAATGATAAAATCGACGGAATGAAGCATAAGGACACGGATTTGATAGAAGGTTTCCGGGTAAAACACGGACCGGTCAAAGAAGGAGAATCCTATTTTTATCAGGTACCCGAAAAAATCAAAAAAATCAGCATGATGAGTAACAGCAAGCTTCTTTTGGCTGAACTGGGACTGCAGGAGCAGCAGAAACGTGCCGAGGAAGAAAAAGCGCTTCTTGCCGATGAAATGAAAAAAGAAGCGAATCAGCTGATTCAGGAAATGAACAACCTGAATCCGAAACCGAGGGAAACTCCTTTGTACAAAGAGCTTCAGGATTCCCTGATTAACATTACCCGTTACGGCACACCGGAATTTAAAGCGCTCAGAATTAAGGAAGGAGATGCGATTAAGTATAATAAGACCGATAAAAAAAGTGCGGTTCAGTTATCGCAGGGTGCCAGAATTATATGTAATGTGGCAAAAGACTATTTTAAAGATCTTATGGCACAGGAAAAGGAAGGGAAGAAATACGACTGGACAGGGCACCGGTTTGCGGAAAAACTGGAGAACTTCGGATGGGAAAAGGATCTAAAAGCAAAGCAGCTTACGAAAGAAGTTGACAGTGCCGATTGGGATGTATTAAAGAAAGCAAAAGAAGCACGTAAGCTTCAGGACAATGAGTTTTTAACTAAAGTAAAAGTCAATGTAGCAGAGGATCAGTTTTCAAAAGAAGTGAAGAAATATATGGATGCTTACAGCAAAGCATCAACGCTTCACAAATGCAGTTCCGAGTATAAAAAGGTCGGCAGGGAAATGTCTGCTTTTCGCGAAAAGTACAATGCGATGCTGCAGATTGAAAAGGATATGAATGATCCGAAGAAACCGTATGAACCCGGAGCAAATAAGAAGCTTTTAAAAGCGGTACAGGCTGTAAAGGAATCCATTGCAAAAGTTCAAAAAGCCAATGATGAATATATTATTCATAAGAAAAAGGACAAGCAGTTCGGACCGGATGCGGCGCAGTACAGTAAGGACCGTATCGCGGCGGTAGAGGGAATGAATTATTCCGTAAAATGGCTCGACAAAGTTATGGATCAGAAAATGGAATACGTTCTCGATAATGCGACACGTTACGGTTATCTGGATGCCTATGTTAAAAAAGCAGCCCGCGTAATGGAGCGGGAAAAAGATCCGGCTTTAAACCAGCTGGCAAAGTGTGCATTTAATTCTCTCGGCCGGTTTTGCAAGATGCCGGACCAGGAAAGTGAAAAACCGATGACGCCGGACGAACTCGATAAATACCGCTATGATCTTGCGGTAGTTGTCCTGGCGGAATATGCAGCGACTCCTACCGGGAAAAAATTTATGGATGAGTGCAGAAAAGCAAACGGTGCCGGCATTAACGGATTTAAGAAAACCGCACAGCAGATGGCGGATTCAAAGGCATTTAAGGATGCAATTCCGAAGGATATTTCCAGAAAAGAGCTTTTGGATACGGTTTTGGAACGCAGCAAAATCCATGATATTCGTGTAGAGTACGTGAAAAACAAGAATATCGAGATGAAGAAAGGAAATAATAATCTGAATCCTTTAAAGGAAGGGGAGAATAAAATAAAGGAACCGATAAAGGGGCCTGTAAAGTAATTTTCGTTTAATCCTTGGGGGACCAGTTTGCCTGGACATCCTCGATTACAACATTTTCATCAACTTTAACGACAATCTGGTATTCGTCTTCATAAACGATTTCACCGGGGAAGTTCGTATAAACCACATAATAGGGGTGTTTATAACGCTCCAAAAGCCAGAGCAGCGGATTGATCATTTTCATCATCATTTCGCTGTTTTCTGTTTTGAAATAGCAGATTACCTTTTCCTGACGTTTGCATTGCGGCGGCCAGGGAAGTTCTTCGGCAAACCACGAGTCGATTTCACGGAATAAATCGACGTCCTCGCCTTCCATGACGCCGTCCGTTGCCATTTGATTCAGCATGCTGAAAACTCCTTTGCCGGTCATTGTATTAGCGGCCAGTTCTTTTCCCTGGATTCTGCAATACTTAAACTTCATAGGCATACCCTCCCCGTAATCAGATTATAGCATTTTCTTAGTGTTTTTGGGATATTTTTCACTTAATTATCACTTTTGCGTGGGCTGTTTTTTTGGTATAATAAAATGATTTATTATTTTAGAAATTCTTCGATAAGGAGAAAATCTTATGAGCGGATATTTTGATCTTTTAAAATCATTTAAGGGTGAAGATTTCAGGGAATATTATCACAAGTGTCTCTACATTCACTGCAG
>CACZRH010000119.1 GCA_902783455.1 uncultured Lachnospiraceae bacterium
GCTTCCATATTTCTCCGGATTAAAATACAAATTATTATTTCCTTTTGTCTTATCAAAACGATACGGTGAACGTTTTGTAAAAGAATCCCGAAAAGCACCATCTGAAAGCTGCTCCCATGTTGATGCCGATTCATCCATCTCTGCACCGGCTACATATATAGTCTTGGTTGAATTACCAATATACTCTCTGACTTCTTTTTTATTATCGACCAGTTTTTTGTTTACCTGATCTAAAAGTTTTAAATCATCCTGCAGAGATTTAATTCTTTGAGCAGCCTGATTCTCGGCGTTTAAAGTATTTGCATTATTCGGATCAGCTGCCGCAACGCCTGCATTTGCCATCTGGGATGAGATGTTTGCCTTTAATAAATCAATCTCGTCCGAACGTTTCGGCGTTACAAGGTCATCCATTTGATTCGCTGCCACAAGCTCCGCAGGAAGCTTGATTTCGGCAATTTTTCTGTTTAATGAAGCGTTTTTCGCCGTATTTTTGGACAATTCCGTAAAAAGCTCATCAAAGAACAGATTCATCTCAAGCTCGTTTTCAACGCTCGGATGAAGGGAATCAAATCGCTCTAAAGTTACAATTCCAAGAGAAAATTTATTATTTCCTTTCATGGCATTGCGACTTGCGTTTCTCAGGATATCATCCGATAAATACGGAAGCATTTCTTTCTTTGCTTCATTAAAACGGTATGTTGCATTCGCCAGATTTAAATATTTATCCTTTACCTGTTCCGTTGAGATAGCGAAATGCGCTCCTCTGTCCTTTTGCTCCTCAATTCGATACGCTTCACAATACTGTGTAATCTGATTTTTAACAAACGCAAGGGAATTCTTCATCTTTTCATAATCATCCCTCATGTCATTGAAGCGTGTTTCATTCATTTCCTCATCAAAAAGATAGGTATGGATGTTACCGGGAATCGTAATATGTTCTTTTAAATAATCCGTTTTTTCAAAGGCAATTCTTTCTCTTTTTTGAGCATTTGTCACATTCGCAAGGCGGGTATTTACATCTGTTTCAAGATTCCTGTATTCCTGCGAGCGGATTACTTCCTGATAATTGTCATACCATTGATTTGCAAAATCATTAAAATTATAAATATCATAAAGAGCAGCATCTTTTTCGCCTGCCGTTAACTGTTTTTTGCCGCTTAAATCATCTGCCAGATTTTTTTCCGCCTGAACTTTCAGATCCTGAAGCTTCTTAAGTTCAATAATGGTCTCCATTTCCTCTATATTTTCATCGGAAAGACTGCTCATGACGGCTTCTTTTAATTCCGCGTTTTTATCAAGAATTTCCGATAATTTCGTCAGCATATAGGCATAATGGGAGAATCTTCCGGCCGGATCCTGAATGGACTCGCAGGCTCTGGCGTTTTTAACGGTATCTTTGATTCCGTTTGCCAAAATCTCTGTTAATGCCTCTTCCTCTCCGTTGGAAAAATCCTGAATCGCCTGTGCGGTTGTTATTCTCGAATTATTAATAAAATTGCCGAGTTTCTGAGCATCCATGAAATCCGGTTTTTCCTTTAATAAAGAATCTGCCATATTTACGGCATTTCTTGCAGCAATCTTTATTCTTGTTTCTTCCATGTCATTTGCAGGAATATCCGCAAGAATGCTGTTCGAATTCATATGGGCAAAATATGCCAGCGTAGCAAATTCGTCCTCGGAAAATCCCTCATATTCTTCAATTTCCTGCATTTTTTCTGCAAAATCTCTTCTGCTGTATACAGGATTCGAATCACTACCCCACTCTGTCACATATTTGGGTGTCGGACCGAATAAAGATTTTAATTTTTCGAAAGCTTTCTCCTGAGGATTTTGTTTTAATTGATCCGTATTAAAGTCTGACGCAAAAAGAACACTGTTTTTCGCAAACAGAACGGTAGAAGCCTCTCTTAATTCTGTTTCGTACAGATCCATCCATTCTTCTGCCGTATAATCCGCTTCATTTATCCGGTTCTTTTGGGTCATATTCCTCTTATAGGTTTCAAAATCCTTAAGTTCCGGGATTTCCGCCTTCACACGTTCGACATTCGGCATGGCAATTACGTTTTCACTGCCGCGAATTACAAATTCATTTTCTGCATTTCTTCGAACCAGTTCTCTTCTAACAACGGTACTATCCATTGTCGCAAGCATTATTTCGGCTTTACGCTTTGTAATTTCATCCGCACTTAACTGTACAGCCGGTCCGGGAAGCGGATTTGCCACGTTGAGATTCGGAGCAACAGGAATGTTTGAATAGAATTCATGTACGGTTTTGTTGCCGACTTTAAAGAAATCAAATTCGGTCTTATCGGGATGTGCGGCCAGATAAGCCTTCACACCTTCTCTTTCCATTACCTTGCCGTAAATGGAATCGTATAATTCCGCGGCTTTGTTAATTTCTTCTTCGGAAAGCTCGGATACGGTCTTATATACCGGCTTTTCATAAATGCCGATTTTTTTACTTTCTTTAAAGAATAATTTTTCTCTTTCCTCTGCGGTCTTTTTGTATTTTTCCTCCAGAAAATCTTTTTCCATGAAATCAATGGTTTCTTCCAATGCCTTCTTTCGAAGTGCCTCTTTTTCTTCCGGAGAATTGACACGTTTCACGCAGTCATGAACATTACCGGATTCCAAACCGTTTGTAATCCGCTGATATTTGTCGACATCAACAAAAACAGTGTCGAAAATCGTTCCGTTTGCAACCTTATCAAAAAATTCTTTTTTCGGTAAAGCAGCTATATCCCGAATATGATTTAAACCGGTCATAGTCGCCAGTTGTTCGAAATAATTCGTTTTATCAAGTCCCGTAAACATGGGGCGTCCAAGTGCAATATTTGCCTGAATCAGGGTGCGCTGATAATCAAGTGCGAGAATATTGTTAACCATCATTTCCTTCGAACAGCTTTCCCCGTCCGTGGAAATGAAATTCTGAATTCTCTTAATACGGTCATAATATAAATCACCGGCAATTTTACCGTATTCGGCAAATGCGCTTCTCTTCTCATCTAACTCAGCTTCATCTTTAAATACCTTATTTTCAATAAGAGTTTTCTTTGATACTCCGAGTTCCTGGAAATTGTCATACATAAGCAGGGATAAAATACCGGTCTTTCCAAGGAACAATTCGTTATAATCCGTTTTGGGATCCGCTATTTTTTCCGGAGGATTGATTCTGTTTAAGAATTGAATACCGGCATTGGAAGCGGAATACAGATTTTTCGCATACGTTAAAACATCATTCTTTGCAATCAGCTCCCTGTATTCATCCGCTAATCTCTGTTTTTCTTCAGACAGTTCGCTGACACTTAAAATCTGGTCGATGGTATAACCCTGTCCGCCCTTTGCAATATCTTTTTCAGACTCTTCACATAAACGGAATAAAACATACGCCAAAGGCGAATATCTTAAGCCGCGAATAAATTCTCCCTGCTCGTTCCGGTTTTCATTTTTTACCGGTTCAGGGAAATACTTCGTAATCATGGCCCGTAATACAAATGCATTGTTATAAAGAGCATTTTCGGAATACTCATCAAGACTAAGCTCCTTATAAATCTTCTCTGCATTTTCGGAAAGTCTTGCATGGTAATTCTGAACCTGCTGCAGCGTATCCTTTATATGATGATTATTCTGAAGTAACGTTGTATGACCGTTTTGCTGTGCCTGTCTGTATTCATTAGCCAAATCTTCCGACAAAGTTACTTTATTGGAAGATTCAATATGAATCGGAACGGAAGAAAGATACGGATTCTTCGAACGACTGATATAAAAATCAACCTGCTTCCCATCCTTTATTGCTTTGGCAGCCTGACCGGCAATTTCCTTTAAATATCTTTCATATTGGATTTTACTCGGCTCTCCCTCCTTGGGAATGGCAGCAGAAAAATGATTCGATGCTTTCTCGCCGTTAATCAGCACATAATTGCCAAATCCCTTTTTCACATTTGTCAGGGGCGCCAAACCGGCTTCCGTGTATATTTCATGCAGATATTTTATAATCAGTTTTTCATTCCCGTTTACATCATCGGATTTTCCGAGTTTTAACGTTAAAGGTGCATAAAAAGTCGTGCTCTTCTGCCCTCCGAACTCGTTTCTTGAAGGCCACAGGCGCATACAGTGTCCGGTCTTTGCTTCCATTAAGGAATTCATGCGGTTTATATCTTCCGCCGGAAGTTCGTCCGGATCAATCAGCGCATATGTGCACTCAAGGGAGGTAATGAAATCCGCATAATCCCTGTAAGGAGAAGACGTCCGGATTTTTTCCGCTTCTTCCTCAAATTTTTCGCGCAGAATATCACTTCCTGTTGTTTTTGCCGCTTTTTTATAAGCATCATAACGGGTGCAGGCATCTAAAACGTCTGTTTCAATTGCCTCCATTTGCGTATAAACTTCGTCAAAAATCTTTCTCGAAGCCGGCTGGAAGAATTCCATACGACGCTTAATCCGATCAATGCGATCGCCGAAATCAACATTGAAGGTCATTTTACCGGATCTTTTTACTGCGTTAAGAGCTGCCTTTAATTCCGCTTTTTCCGCTTTTTCTAAATCATTATATTTTGCAGCACGTGTTTGTTGCGCAAGCTGTGCTTTTTCCCTGGTTTTTTCTTCGGTACCTTCTTTCTGCATTCCGGCAGAAAGTAACAGACCATCCCCTTTAAACACA
>CACZRH010000120.1 GCA_902783455.1 uncultured Lachnospiraceae bacterium
AAGATTCTCTTTTTTTTCATGTATGTTTAATCCTTTTCAATTACGTAAAAACGTTTATTATTTCAAAAATCAAAGGACGAAGCGTGTAACTTCTCTCTTATATTAATAGAAAACGGTCGGATTATCAATCCGACCATTATTATTTGCTCCGCATCCGCTCATCGAAAACAACATGATGAGCGTCAGTATAATCGCTACTATCCTTTTTTTCATATCATGGTCTCCTCCAAAAACTCTCTTTGTTTTTCCGGTTTAATGTTCTTCACGAAGAATGGAAAAATACATCCGATCTTCATAAGCTCCGTCCCTGAAGAAATACTGCCTCAAATTACCGTCTTTCTTAAATCCACACTTCCCGATAACTTTACCGGAAGCAGAATTGGATGGTCTTACGCAAATCTGAACTTTGTTAAGCCCGATTCTTTCAAAACCATAATTTATAACAGCCCTGGTCGCTTCCGTGGCATATCCCTTTCCCTGAAAGGCCGCTCCGATACAATACTCAATTTCCGCAAACCTATTATTGGAATCCACAAGAAAATATGCAACCTGACCTATACATTCTTCGCTTTCCTTTTCGATAACAGCCCAGCGAAAATAGTATCCGCTTTGATTTTTCCCAACATATTCATCCAAAAGTGAAATGACTTCCTTCTTTGTCTTGTAGGAAGGCTCCCCATACATCCACTGAACTTTATCATCCGAAACCCAGTTTCGCATCATGGAATCTGCATCGCTGTATCTGAATTCTCTCAAGATAAGTCTTTCCGTTTCTATCTGTCCGGTTCCGCAAGGGACAATGGAGTTCGCGATATTCTTTGGAGAATACTCTTTCATACGTACGAGCGTATCCTCTGTCGATATGCACTTCGCGTATCTTTCGGGCCACATGGATTCGTTATAAAACTTATATGTCGTTTCCGCATCCATGTAAGCATTATCGCAAGTGGAGTTACAACCGGCCGGAATGATTACTTCAAAGCCGTTTTCAAAAGCACTCTTTACGGTAGCATCGATGCAATAATCCGTCTGAAGTCCGGTAATAATCAGCGAATGGATATGCTTGTTTTGCAAATATTCAAGCAGTCCGATATTACGGTTAAGACAACTGTTGACTTTTTTGTCAAAAACCTTTTCTCCTTCAAGAGGTTTTATATCATCATATATTTCGAAGGCCTCATCACCTTTCGAAAAGCCGGAGCCTTCTCCATCATCGTGTCTTACATACACTACTTCGATTCCGTTTTTACGAGCCTCATCCATGAGCAGCGCTATATTATTTGCGAATTTTTCAAAAGCATAGAGTTTTTCATTCATTATGCCTTTTTGAACATCTATAACAAGAAGTATCATTTCCCTTTTTTCCTCATTTCGTCAATTTTTCCGTTTTCCCGCCAAGGGCAGTTACATTCTCCCGATAGCATTGATTCAAATCTTCAAAGCTGTATGCCATGGACCATCCCCATGCCGCATCGCTTCTGTTAATCGTTTCTCCGTCAAAATTGCTGATTACACCACCATTGGGATTCACACGCAATCCTTCAAAATAAACGGCATCATAACAGATCTGTTCCCCGTAATCTTCGTTATACCAGGTGACCCGGTAAATAATAACCAGCCTGTTGGACTTTTTAGGGTTTTCGTTTGGAATATCCGTAATCAGATATGCCGCCTCGAAAACTGCATCCGTTTTCTGATAATACCTAAGAGCGCTTACAGTATCCCAGTAAGCACATTGTTCAATATTCATTTGTACGATTTTTCCGGACTCTATGAATTCATCAATCATTCCGTTTACATCATCTGCTGTAACCTGATAATCATCAACTTCTTCCTCGTCCTCATTCCCGACAACAACAGAATTAGATTTGTCTACCATATTCTTTTGGAACAATACCAGACCTGCAAAACAGAAAGGAATCGCAACAATGAGCAATACGATTACCAAAATAATCAGTCCGGTAGCTTTTGTATTCTTCCCTGTCCCACCGGCTGTACCGGTTGACTTCTCCTTCGAAGCCTCCATACGGAGTCTTTCGATTTCAACATCCGATTCATCATAATCAATAGCAAAATTTGCTCCACAGGATTCGCAATGCAGAGAATCTCCTGTTTTTGTAAGTACCCCGTCGCAATTCGGGCATTTAAGGTTAACAAGTTTCATGGCTGACAGTCTCCCGGT
>CACZRH010000121.1 GCA_902783455.1 uncultured Lachnospiraceae bacterium
GGGGATGTTGTGTCATTTTTCTTGACACCCCGGAAGGAAACAGATAAAGTGGGGATGGTGTAAGTGGCAGAATAGACAAGGTAACAAACGGACAAGGTAACGAACAGACGAAGTGACAGAACAAACAAAATAACAGATGAAGCAACAAATGAAAGAAAAAGCGAAAAAAGAAAGACTGTATCTTTTGGATACCATCCGGGGGCTGGCCATCATCGGCATGATTTTTATTCATGTAAGCTATGATTTGCCGGCTTATTTCGGCATATATCCGAGGTATATGAACAGCTTTTGGTATGAGATTTTCGGGCAATGCGTCCGGATTACGTTTATTTTTTTATCCGGATACTGTGCGATGCTCGGAAAGAAAACCTTAAAAAGGGGCCTGATTGTTTCGGCAGCAGGGCTTTTGGTGACGTTGGTTTCCGTTATAGCCAAAGTAGATCCGCCGATTTTTTTCGGCGTGCTGACGTTAATCGGTGCATCGATGATTCTTTCGGTACCTTTTAAAAAGGTAATCAATAAGAAAAATTCCATCCCTTTCTTTATCGTGTCCCTGGCACTTTTTATTTTTACCCTTCATTTATTTAACGGATATTTCGGTTTGGTCGGACATCCGCTGTTTTATTTTCCCAGGGTTTTACTATCTGTAAGCAATCCGGTTTTGTTGTATCCGCTTGCTTTCTTAGGATTTCCGGGACCGGCATTTGAATCTTCCGATTATTTTCCGCTGATTCCCTGGTTTTTCTTATTTATGGCGGGTTTTTCCTTCTATGCACTTGCCGGGGAGTCCCTAAAAGAAAAGAAGTTTATGAAGTTACGCATCGAACCGCTTGCGTTCCTTGGAAAATATTCTCTGTACGTATATCTGATTCATCAGCCGGTACTGATGGGAATTCTGATGATGGTTGCATATCTGCTGAAGCTTTCATCACGTTAATTGAAAAGAAAATTACAAATCCGTATATTCTTTGTTGAATTCCCGCATTTTCTTTGTCTATTTCTCGTATTGACAAGCAGTTAGGAAAGGGATATGTTGAAAGACCGAGAAGTTTATTTTTTGCATACGAAGGAACAACCACGCTGTGAGTGGGAACAGTTGTGACTTCAGTTATGGGATGAGAGCCCGTATAACGCATGATTGAAATTTGGAGATGAAATAAAATGGAAGCATATGAAATATGCAAAGACCTTGCCATCATAATCGTATTTGCCAAGGTTTTTGGCTTACTTGCAAGAAAATGTAAAGCCCCCCAGGTTGTGGGCGAAATTATTGCCGGTTTAGTACTCGGTCCCTGTCTTTTAGACTGGGTGGAGATTACGCCTTTTATTTCGCAGATGGCGGAAATCGGCGTTATTCTTTTGATGTTCTGTGCCGGACTGGAAACCAATTTAAAGGAGCTGATTAAGACCGGTCCGAAGGCACTCGCGATTGCCTGCGCGGGCGTTTTTATTCCGTTACTCGGCGGTACACTTTTATATATCGCATTTTACGGATTCGATGGATTCGGACAGCCGGGATTCTTCAAAGCGCTTTTCATGGGTACGATTATGACTGCGACCAGTGTTTCCATTACCGTGGAATCGCTTCGTGAGATGGGCGTTTTAAAAGGCGAAATCGGAACTACGATTCTCAATGCCGCAATCATCGATGATGTCCTCGGCATGATTGTTTTAACGGTTGTTGTCGGCTTCAACGACCCGAGTGCAAAGCCGCTTCTGGTTCTTCGTAATACGGTGATTTTCTTTGTACTGGCACTGATTGTCGGCTTCTGTGCATACAAGGTATTTAAGAAGGTCGATCAAAAATATCCGCATACCAGAAGAATCACGATTGCGGGACTGGCACTTTGCTTAGCACTTGCATTTATCGCAGAGCGTTATTTCGGAATTGCCGACATTACCGGTGCGTATGTGGCCGGCCTGATTCTTTGCAACATCCATGATTCGAACTATATTGCGAGAAGACTGGATATCAATTCCTACATTATGTTCGGTCCGATTTTCTTTGCTTCCATCGGTTTAAAGACCGACATCAAAGACATGAACTGGACCATTCTCTGGTTCTCGCTGGCATTCGTAGCTGTTGCATTACTTACCAAAATCATCGGCTGTTCTTTAATGTCAATGCTGCTCGGATATTCGCCGAAGCATGCCGTAAAAATCGGCGTCGGCATGATGACCCGTGGCGAGGTTGCGTTGATTGTATCACAAAAAGGTCTGGCGGTAGGACTGTTAAATCCGGTCTATTTTACGTCTGTCATTTTATTAATTATTGTATCGTCGATCCTTACACCGATTACCTTAAAATTTCTGTATCACGTTGCTCCCGAAGAAGAGAAGGAGCAGGCAGCTGAGAAGAACGGGGAAAAAGTGATTGAGAAAAACAATTGAGAAAAACCGGAAGGAAAGTAATACCGGATTGGTTTCTTTCAGAAAATTGAAGCATAAAGGCTGAACCATAAAGAAAAATAGTTATTATGAAAGCGGTATAAAAAAATACCCGGTACTTCATTTTGAAGGTACCGGGTATTCGTTTTTCTGATTTATGCGTTCTGCGTCTCTTCTTCCTCATCATCACCAAGGCTGTCTTTTGCCTTAACGGTGATGGTTTTTTCATAGGAGGAGAATGCCTCATCGACAACAGATGCATCGGGCTTTTTGGTAAAGAGTCCGACGAATGGAACAATGATCAGTCCGCCAATCATGGCAACCACACCGGAGTTGATGGAGGATTTAAAGATATATCCGAAGAACGGACCAAATGCGGATACGTCGATTTTTGCAAGGGAAACAACCATCTGGAAAATTGCAATGCTGCAGCCCCATACAAAGCAGGTAATTGCGGAAGCCTTGGTAACCTTCTTGGAATACAGGGAGTAAAAGAAAGGTGCAAGGAAGGAACCTGCCAAAGCGCCCCATGATACACCCATCATCTGTGCAATAAAGGTAATTGAGGGAATGGAGTCTTTAATAACAGCGATGGTTGCAGAAACTGCGATAAAGAATACGATGAACAGTCTCATAATAAATACCTGCTGTTTTTCGGTCATTCCTTTTTTATAAAGCGGTTTGATGACATCGAGTGTAAACGTGGAACTGGAAGTCAGTACCAGGGAGGACAGGGTCGACATGGAAGCCGAAAGTACCAGTACGATTACGATTGCTATGACAAAATCCGGAAGCGTTGAGAGCATCGCGGGAACGATGGTATCGAATAACGGCTTTCCGTTTGCCGGATTATAAAGTACACCGGCATCCGCATACAAACGTCCGAAGCCGCCTAAGAAGTAACATCCGCCTGCAACGATAATTGCGAAAAATGTGGAAATGACGGTTCCTTTATGAATATCCTTTTCACTCTTGATGGAGTAGAATTTTCCAACCATCTGAGGAAGTCCCCATGTTCCGAGGGAAGTTAAGATTACAACGAAAAGCAGTGCCAGGGGATCCGGTCCTAAGAAGGAGGAATATGCACCGACCCATCCTGCGTCGCCTTCAATTAAGGAAAGTCGTTCCATGGCGGATACCAGACCGCCGTTTTGTGCAACAACGGAAACGATAACAGCAAAAATACCGAATAACATGATGATTCCCTGAATAAAATCGTTGATGGCCGTTGCCAGATATCCGCCTACGATTACGTAGATACCGGTAAGGATAGCCATTACTGTAATGACTACCCAGTAGGGAATGTCAAAAACAAGACCAAATAAACTGGAAAGACCGTTATATAAAGATGCGGTATAGGGAATCAGGAAAATAAACACGATTACGGAAGCTGCGATTTTTATGGATTTCGAACCGAAACGCTTTCCGAAGAAA
>CACZRH010000122.1 GCA_902783455.1 uncultured Lachnospiraceae bacterium
GATGTTCAGTATGTGGATAATGACGAATGGTTTACCAATCAGCAGCAGATTCTGCAGCAGCCCCAGGCGGGATATCGGGAACTGATTGCGGATGTTCATTATTCGAACGAAGAAGAGACTTCGAGGGATATCATTAAACAGGATGTCCTGATGGAAGCGGTTCCGAAGATTATTGAAAGAGGAACCAAGATTCCGCCGACCTTTATCTGGCCACTTTCCGGTGGACGAATTTCCTCCTATTTCGGAAGAAGAAGAGCACCTACCGCAGGTGCGTCCACATATCATAAGGGTCTTGATATTGCGACTCCTACCGGTTCTGCAGTCTATGCTTCGAGCGGTGGCGTGGTTACTTCGGCAGGATGGCAGGGAGGATACGGATATGCTGTTGTAATCCGGCATCCGGACGGTCATTCCACGAGATACGGTCACTTAAGCAAAATCCTTGTGTCTGTTGGACAGTCCGTATCGCAGGGACAGACCATTGCCAAATCCGGTTCTACCGGTGTCAGCACCGGCCCTCACCTTCATTTTGAAGTCATCGAAAACGGTGTACAGGTTGATCCGCTTCGGTTTTTACAATGATTTTGTTTCCTGTTTGAACGGTTTTTTGTTCAAAATGTAAGCAGCAAGGAATTTCTGAAATTTTATATGAATCGTATGAAATCGGTGGGTAATGTTTTGTAATTTAGTAAAATTCGCTTAATTGCATTTTTATCCGATTTAGTGTATAATTGTTCCGTTGTGTACGGAGGATTTATGGAAAAATATTATATTACGGGCGGTACCCCGTTGGTTGGAGAAGTGGAAATCGGAGGAGCCAAGAATGCGGCTTTGGCGATTCTCGCAGCATCCATTATGACGGACGAAACCGTTACAATTGAAAATGTTCCCGATGTGCGTGACACAAATGTAATGATGCAGGCAATGGAAAGCATCGGCGCACATATTGAAAAAGTGGATCGTCATACATTCAAAATTAACGGTTCAAGAATTCACAATCAGGTAATTCTGAACGAAGGAATTAAAAAAATACGTGCATCCTATTATTTAATCGGTGCACTTCTCGGAAAATACAAAAACGCCGAGGTCCCGCTTCCGGGAGGATGCAATCTCGGCACAAGAGCAATTGACCAGCACATCAAGGGATTCCGTTCCCTGGGTGCTACAGTGAATGTAAGACACGGGTCTGTGATTGCTCATGCGGAACAGCTTAAAGGATCTCATATTTTCATGGATAAGGTTTCCGTCGGAGCTACCATTAATGTAATTATGGCAGCAGTTATGGCGGAAGGCCGGACTGTAATCGAAAATGCCGCAAAGGAACCGCATGTCGTTGATTTGGCGAACTTTTTAAACAGTATGGGAGCCAATATTAAGGGCGCCGGTACTGACGTGATTCGTATTAACGGGGTTTCCAAGCTGCACAAATCGGAATATACCATTATTCCGGATCAGATTGAAGCAGGAACTTACCTGATGGCTGCAGCAGCCACCAAAGGGGATATTACCGTAAAGAATGTAATTCCCAAGCACTTGGAATGTATTTACGCAAAATTAAGCGAAATCGGATGCCAGGTGGAAGAATCGGATGATGCGGTACGTGTTGTGGCAACCAAGAGACTTGGTAATACGCAGGTTAAGACGCTTCCGTATCCAGGTTTCCCTACCGATATGCAGCCGCAGATGACTGTTATTCTCGGTATTTCCCAGGGAATCAGCATTGTTACGGAAAGTATTTTTGATAACAGGTTCCGTTATGTGGATGAGCTTACCAAGATGGGAAGCGACATCAAGGTGGAAGGCAATACAGCCATTATTACCGGTGTGGATAAATACACGGGTGCCGAAATTGCAACTCCCGATTTAAGAGCAGGTGCAGCGCTTGTAATCGGTGCGCTTTGTGCAGAGGGAGAGAGTGTGGTGACGGATGTCCGTTATATTCAGAGAGGATATGAGGATTTCCATATCAAACTTGCCAAACTGGGAGCCAATATTACACTTGTGGACGAGGAAGAGTCGGATGAATCCGTAAACCGTCCGTTCTATGGTGTGATGGCACAGAATATCGGCTGATTATTTCGAAATACAGAAAATATAATAAATATATGATTTCTCTTATTCAGAGTGGTGGAGGTACATAGGATCTGTGAAGCCACGGCAACCCCCTTTTCGGGAAGGTGCCAACCTGAGCGAAATTATCGAACAATAAGAGGATTCGGGAAATGGAATTCCGGTCCGCTTATCAGCGGATCTTTTTTATGCATTTTAATGATTAGAGGAGGTTTATCATGGACAAAAGATTATTTACTTCAGAATCCGTTACGGAAGGGCATCCCGATAAGGTTTGTGATGCTGTTTCCGATGCAATTCTGGATGCCTGCATGGAACAGGATCCTTTAAGCCGCGTGGCCTGTGAGACATGCTGCTGTACGGGGTTTGTTTTGGTAACGGGCGAAATTACCACCAAGGCACAGCTTGATATTCCGGGCATTGTAAGAAAGACGGTTAATGAAATCGGATATAACCGTGGAAAAATCGGATTTGATGCCGATACCTGTGCAGTTATGGTAGCGCTTGACGGACAGTCTGCAGATATAGCCATGGGTGTTGACAAGGCTTTGGAAGCAAGAGAAAATAAGATGAGCGATGCTGAAATCGAAGCAATCGGTGCAGGAGATCAGGGAATGATGTTCGGGTTTGCAACCGATGAAACCGAGGAGCTGATGCCATACCCTATAAGCCTTGCGCATAAGCTTGCAAAGAGACTGACAGATGTTCGTAAGGACGGTACACTTCCTTATCTTCGTCCCGACGGAAAGACACAGGTTTCCGTGGAATATGATGAAAACGGAAAGCCGGTACGTCTTGAGGCAGTTGTATTATCCACACAGCATGATCCTGATGTAACACAGGAGCAGATTCATGAAGATATCCGCAAATATGTTTTCGATGAAATTCTTCCGAAGGAGCTTCTGGATGAAAATACCAAATATTTCATCAATCCTACCGGACGTTTTGTAATCGGCGGACCACACGGAGATGCCGGACTTACCGGTCGTAAAATCATCGTTGATACATACGGCGGATATGCCCGTCACGGCGGCGGCGCATTCTCCGGAAAAGACTGTACAAAGGTGGACCGCTCTGCGGCATATGCAGCAAGATATGTGGCTAAGAACATTGTTGCCGCCGGACTTGCAAACAAGTGCGAAATCCAGCTTTCCTATGCAATTGGTGTTGCAAGACCAACGTCCATCATGGTGGATACGTTCGGAACCGGTAAGGTAAGCGATGAAAAGCTGGTTGATATTATTCGCAAGAACTTTGACCTTCGTCCGGCAGGAATCATCAAAATGCTGGATTTAAGAAGGCCGATTTATCGCCAGACGGCTGCATACGGTCATTTCGGAAGAACGGATATCGATCTGCCCTGGGAAAAGACGGACAAAGCGGAGCTGCTTAGAAAGAGCATCGAATTATAATAATAACGGTAGTCGGATTACAGTATGAAAAAAGTTGCATGGAGAATGATTCAGATATCCCTCCTGGTTCTGACGGTACTGGGTATTGTCAGGTCTGTATTTGTGAGCCTGGATATCGACGAATCCTATGCGGTTGCACAGGCTTATCGTCTGGTTACAGGCGATAAGCTTCTTTATGATATGTGGGAGCCGCATCAGTTTTCGGCATTCCTCCCTGCCTTTTTTCTTTTGCCCTATACAAAAATCGCCGGCGGAACAGAGTATTGCGTGATTTTTCTTCGAATCGCCGGGATTCTGATTCATCTTGTAATCGGTATGTTTCTCTATGATGTGACAAAAGGGGAAGCAGGAAAAAAGGCTGCGTTTCTTCTGATGATTTTTCACCTGAATTTTCTGCCGAAATGGGTATGTATGCCGGAATTCGAACTGATGCATTACTGGAGCATGCTGTTAATCTTTTTGTTCCTTTACCGTCATGAAAAATGCGGATGGCATGCATATCCCGTACTGGCCGGAGTCGCTTATTTTGTAAGTGTTTTGTGTTATCCGACGATGATTATTTTGTTTCCGGTTTATCTGATTCTTCAGTATCGTGGAAAATATCCGGTGAAGGTTCCTCTTTTGTTTACACTCGGAACGGTTATTCCGGCGAGTATTCTCGGAGGCTGGATTATTTCATATCTTCCGATTTCGCAGATTAAACCGTTTGTCGGATATATTCTTATGGATTCTTCCCATACCGGAGAGAGTGTTTCCTGGAAATGGACCAAATATGCATTGGAACTGATGCATCAAAGCGCGGCATTCGCAATTTGCCTTGGAATTGCAGTAGTGGCAGGACTTATTTTGTTGCTCATTCAAAAGGGAATCCGGAAAAAGGACGTGAAATTCGGGAATGTTTGCAAGACGGTTTTATTCATTGCCGTTTCACTTCTTTGTTTAAATGCACTTTGCGGTTTTCTCTTTGGCGATCAGAACCAGTTTTTCTTCCAGGTCAGATATCTGGTTTTGGTCGTTATTTTCCTTGTGACGGCAATTATTAACAGAAAAGAATTCCATAATGAGCTTCGTTACGGTATTATTCCGGTTGCGCTTTCACTGCCTGTAATTTTTTTAATTACGAATATGGATACCAATACATCCTATGCAAAACTGATGCCGGCTGTCATAATCGGTTTCTTTATGTTTGCCAAATCCGAGAGAAAAAAATCGGAGGAGGGGAAAAAATCGAGCCTTTTGGCAAAAATTTCCGTTAATACGGCGGCAATTTGCCTGCTTCTGTGTTTCTTTGTCTGCAAACTGGTTTTAATCCGCGTAACAGGTTGTCTTCCGGTTACCGTCAAAGCGCCGATGGCAAGAGTGCAGCAGGGTCCGGCTGCGGGAATATATGTACTGGATGAGCTTGAAGAGGAATGGGATGAGAATTACGATATCATGTCCAATTTTGTAAAAAAAGGAACAAATCCTTTATATATCGGTGCAGAGCAGCTTTTCTATGTGGCGTTTGCATCCGAGGTAACGGTTCCGTCCGTTCAGGGTACCACGGTGTATAATGAAATGTATGAAACCTATTATGAGGTATTTCCCGAAAAGAAACCGGAACTGATTATTATTGATGAAAGTTATAAAGATACACCGGGCTACTTCTATTATCCGGAAAATGAATTCATTTTTAACTGGATAGATGAAAATATCGAAATCGACAGGGAAGTTACAATCGGATGCTACAGGGTTCTCTGGACAAAGTAAGTTTCGGGGCAGGGCAAGTCAGGGTGTACTTTTGAGCCGGATTACGATATAATATAATATTGTGGGAGTTTGTTTTCCGGTATTTGAAAGCGAATTTCCCGCAAGAGGATTTCTTTTATTGAGGGATATTTTTTGAACACGGAGGTTAAAATATGTCGACAGTAAGTACGGATACCCAGTTTTTTGATGTGGAAAAGGATTCCCAGGACAGGGTAAAACTGGTATTGGCAGATGTTTATCAGGCGTTGAAGGAAAAAGGATATAATCCGGTGAATCAGATTGTGGGATATATTATGTCCGGTGATCCCACATATATTACCAGCCATAATAATGCCAGAAGCATGATTATGAAAGCGGAGCGCGATGAGCTCGTGGAAGAAATGCTGATTGCCTATATTGAGGCAAACGGCTGGAATTAAGATGAGAATTCTCGGACTGGATTTTGGTTCAAAAACGGTGGGCGTGGCAGTTTCCGACCCGACAGGGTTAATTGCGACCGGAGTGGAGATTATCCGAAGGGACAGAGAGGATAAGCTTCGAAAAACCTGTGCCAGAATCGAAGAGCTCGTGGAAGAATATGAGGTTTCCCGTATTGTACTGGGCTGTCCTTACAATATGGACGATTCCAGCGGTGTTCGTGTGGAAAAGACAATGGCCTTTAAGGAAATGCTGGAGCGAAGGTGCGGTATTCCGGTTGATTTAATGGATGAAAGGCTGAGTACGGTTGAGGCGGACGAGCTGATGAATGAAGCACGTATTGCCGGGAAAGACCGGAAAAAATACGTGGACCAAATTGCAGCAACCTTTATTCTTCAGTGGTATTTGGACGAAAAGAACGAAGAAAGAAAATAGAGTATGGAAAAGATTACATTTTTGGCGGAAGACGGAGAATCCGTTGATTTTTATGTGTTGGAACAGACTACCGTCGGCGGAATCAATTACATCCTTGTGACGGATTCCGAGGACGGAGATTCGGATGCGTTGATTTTGAAAGATTTATCAAGCATCGATTCCGAAGAGGCGGAATATGAAATCGTTACCGATGATGAGGAATTGAAATCCATCGGTGCCGTTTTTGAGAACTTACTGGAGGATATTAAGTTTAGCTGATATGGGAAAAATAAAAATTATACCGTTGGGCGGTTTGGAACAGATCGGAATGAATATAACCGTCTTTGAGTACGAGGATGAAATAATCATCGTGGATTGCGGCCTGAGTTTCCCGACGGAGGATATGCTGGGAATTGACCTTGTTATTCCGGATGTGACATATTTAAAAGAAAATATTAGTAAAATCAAGGGATTTTTTATTACGCACGGTCATGAGGATCATATAGGAGCACTGCCTTATATCATAAAAGAGGTGAATGTGCCGATTTTTGCGACATCCCTTACCATGGGCTTAATCGAGCATAAATTAAAAGAGCATAAGCTGGATGTTAATACGGACCGGATTATAGTGGACTTCGGCTGCCTGGTGAATGTCGGAAAAATGCAGGTGGAATTTATCAAGACAAACCATTCCATCGTGGATGCGGCGGCACTGGCTATTTATTCTCCTGCCGGAGTAATCGTGCATACCGGTGATTTTAAAGTGGATTATACTCCGGTATTCGGGGATGCCATAGATTTACAGCGATTTGCGGAGCTTGGAAGAAAAGGCGTACTGGCACTTCTTTGTGACTCCACGAACGCGGAGCGTCCCGGGTTTACGGCATCGGAAAAAACGCTGGGCCGGACCTTTGATTCGATTTTTCATGAACATGAGAACCGGAGAATTTTGGTTGCAACGTTTGCTTCCAATGTGGACAGAGTGCAGCAGATTATCAATACGGCGAGTGCATACGGCAGAAAGGTTGTAGTGGAAGGCCGCAGCATGGTCAATATTATTCAGACTGCCGTTGAGTTAAACCGTCTGTCGATTCCGGAAAACACATTGATTGATGCCGATGAAAGCTCTTCCTATCCCGATGAAAAGACCGTAATCATTACGACCGGTTCACAGGGAGAAAGTATGGCGGCACTCAGCCGTATGGCGAACGGAACCCATAGAAAGATCAAGATTACCCCGATGGATACCGTCATTTTTTCCTCTCATCCGATTCCGGGAAATGAAAAAGCGGTGACAAGGGTAATCAACGAACTTCTCTTAAAAGGCGCGGAAGTAATTTTCCAGGATACGCATGTTTCCGGACACGCCTGCAGGGAAGAAATCAAGCTTCTTTATACTCTGACACAGCCGCGTTATTCCGTGCCGGTACACGGAGAATATAAGCATTTGCTGGCACAGGAATCCATTGCAAAGGAACTGGGGATGACATCGGACCGGATCTTTATTCTGCGTTCCGGAAATGTCCTTGAAATGGACGAAGAAAGCGCAGAGATTACCGGGGATGTTCCCTGTGGTGCGATTTATGTGGATGGTCTCGGTGTGGGTGATGTCGGATCGATTGTCATGCGCGAGAGACAGAATCTTGCGGAAGACGGGATCGTAATCGTAACGCTTGTTATCGATAATTATACCGGAGAGTATCTTGCCGGCCCGACAATTACCAGCAGGGGCTTTGTTTATACGAAGGAGGCTGTGGATCTGCTGGATGAGGCGACCATTCTCGCAACCGAAAAACTGGAGAAACTAAAGGGACAGGGCGTTTCCGACTGGGGACGTTTAAAAGGAGCACTTAAGGATGTCCTCGGAGATTTTTTCCGAAAGAAGACAAAGCGCAACCCGATGATTGTGTCGATTTTTGAAGAGGTGTAATATGCTGGGTTTTGAAAAAGAAATCGAGGATTTTACCAAGACGGTTTGCGAAACCCCGATTTATCTGAATTTTATTGAAAAAAAACGGATTCTGAAGATGGATGAGAATCTTTGGAATCAGGTCGGCGAATACAGAAAACGCAAGTTTGACATGCAGGCGCTTTTAAGCGGGGATGAAATGTTTAACCGAACGGAAGCATTTGACAAGGAATATGAGTGGCTTTTGTCGGATGTCAGGGTTTCGGAATTTCTGGATGCGGAGCTTGCGGTATGCAGACTGCTGCAGAAAATCAGTACCAGCCTGATTATGGCGTTGGACTTTGAGTAAAGAAGGACAGGGATTTGAGCGCGAAAAAAATTTGGATTAAAATCGGAACCACATTATTGAAACTGGCGGGTCTTGCACTGGCTGTTTTTGTGCTGTATAAGGTCGCGCTTTTTGCATATGATTACGGATTCCGTATTTTTGCGGAAGAGCCGGTTGACAGGGAACCGGGAATCGATGTAAATGTGGCAATCGTGGAAGGAAAATCCGTAAAGGAAATCGGTCAGCTTCTGGAAGAAAAGGGTTTGATTCGTGACGGAAGACTTTTTATCCTGCAGGAAAAATTAAGCGAATATGCGGGCGATTTAAAACCCGGTGCCTATACGCTCAATACTTCGATGACACCGTATGAAATGATGGCTATTATGGCGGCATCGGATGAGGAACGGGCCTCCATGGAAGCCGAAAGAGCGGAAAAGACCGCTGACTCGGAAGAGGGAGCCGAAGATACAGGCAGTGAAAGTGAAGAAGGCAGTATTACGGATTTAAATACCGATGTGCCGGAAACTGAAAATACGGATGGTAATACCGATGCAAATACCAATACGGATGCCGGAATTACTCCGGTGGAAAATGCCGGAAATTAGTGAGTTTGAAGGAAGTTGACCGTGATTTCAAAAGAGCGTACAGATGTCTTTATCAATTCGTTGGAAGACGACCAAAGTCCTTTCCTGGATGAAATCGAACAGGAAGCGCTGGCGGCGGATGTTCCGATTATCCGGAAGGATATGCAGGGATTTTTGAAATTCCTGCTTAAGGTCAGAAAACCGAAGGCAATCCTGGAAGTCGGTACGGCAACCGGTTTTTCCGCACTTTTAATGGCGGAGAATACGCCGGATGATACGCTCATTACAACCATAGAGAAATACGAAAAAAGAATTCCCGTTGCAAAAGAGAATTTTAAGCGCGGGCAATATGAAAACCGGATTACCCTTTTAGAGGGAGATGCGAATGATTTGCTCAAAAGCCTGGAAGGGGAGTTCGATTTTATTTTTATGGATGCTGCCAAAGGGCAGTATTTAAGCTTCCTGCCGGAAGTCGTAAGACTTCTTGCACCGGGCGGGATGCTGTTAACCGATAATGTGCTGCAGGACGGGGATGTTCTCGAGTCGCGCTATGCGGTAACCAGAAGAAACCGTACCATTCATGCCAGAATGCGGGAATATCTTTATGAGTTGAAACACCACCCTTTCCTTGATACCGTAATTTTGACACTGGGGGACGGGGTTTCCGTGTCAGTAAAGAAGGAATCTTCCGGACAGGAAGAATGAGTATTTGAAAAAAAGAAATTGTAAAAATCGTTGTAAAAATCGGATAAACAAAAAGTAAATAGAAATTAAGCGTAAATGATGGAAATGAAAAAACCTGAATTACTGGTTCCTGCGGGGAGCCTTGAAGTATTGAAAACAGCCGTTCTTTACGGGGCGGATGCGGTGTATATCGGCGGGGAAGCATTTGGACTTCGTGCAAAAGCAAAGAATTTTTCCTTTGATGAAATGAGGGAGGGAATCAAAATTGCTCATGCTCACGGGGTAAAGGTGTATGTAACCGCCAATATTTTTGCGCATAATTATGACCTTGATGAAGCAGCCGTGTATTTTAAAGAGCTTGGAGAAGTCGGACCGGATGCGGTTCTGATTTCCGATCCCGGTATGTTTCTGCTCGCAAAGAAAAACTGTCCGAATCTGGAAATCCATATTTCCACACAGGCGAACAATACTAATTACTTAACCTATCGATTCTGGTGGGAAATGGGGGCAAAAAGAGTGGTTTCCGCACGGGAATTGTCGCTTGCGGAGATTAAAGAGATTCGTAAAAATATTCCGGAGGAAATGGAAATCGAGAGTTTTATTCACGGTGCCATGTGTATTTCCTATTCCGGAAGATGTCTTTTGTCCAATTATTTTACGGGACGTGACGCAAACCGCGGAGAGTGTACGCATCCCTGCCGGTGGAAATATGCGGTGATGGAAGAACAGCGTCCGGGCGTTTATCTTCCCGTGGAAGAAAACGAGAGGGGAACCTATATTTTTAATTCCAAGGATTTGTGTATGATTGAACATATTCCGGAGCTTGTAGATGCCGGAATTGATTCCTTAAAAATTGAAGGCCGGATGAAAACCGCGCTTTATGTGGCAACGGTTGCAAGGACATATCGGAAGGCAATCGATGATTATTTCGAAAGCGAAGAGGAATATAAAGCCAATATGGAGTGGTATCATTCGGAAATCAGGAAGTGTACATATCGGGAATTTTCGACCGGTTTTTATTTCGGAAAACCCACGTTTGAAAACCAGATTTATGATGCCAATACCTATGTCAGCGAAGCCGTATATTTAGGTCAGGTGGAAGAAATTGATCAAAGGGGTTTTGCCCTGATTGAACAAAAAAATAAATTCTGCAAAGGGGATACGATTGAAATCATGAAGCCGAATGGAGAGAATCAAACTACAGATGTAGTTGAAATCTTTGATTCGGAAGGAAACGAAAGAGAAAGTGCACCTCATCCGCAGGAAAAACTTTATCTGAATTTGAGTGTAAAACCGGAGGCCGGAGACCTGCTTCGAACTTCAGCAAAACAGTAAAATCGGAAGACAGGATCATCCAAAATACCGGTGAGTTGGAAAGGATAAAAAGATGGATAAAATTAACATCGAGGAGATTTTTGCAACAAACGTATTTACCCGTTCGGTGATGGAACAGTATCTGCCGAAGGATGCCTACAGGGAAGTCATTCATGTGATGGAACACGGCGGAGAGCTTTCGCGTGAAACGGCAAATGTCGTTGCCCAGGGAATGAAAAACTGGGCAGTTGAAAAGGGTGCTACCCATTATACGCACTGGTTCCAGCCGCTTACCGGATTTACTGCGGAAAAGCATGATTCCTTTATTTCCCATCCGGATGCGGACGGAAAAATGATGATGGAATTTTCCGGGAAGGAACTGATAAAGGGCGAATCCGACGGTTCGAGTTTTCCTTCCGGAGGACTGCGAGCAACCTTTGAGGCAAGAGGATATACGGCATGGGACATTACTTCCCCGGCATTTGTCAGGGAAGATGCAACCGGAACAATTCTCTGCATTCCGACCGCTTTCTGTTCTTATAAAGGAGAAGCGCTGGATAAGAAGACCCCGCTTCTTCGTTCCGTACAGGCATTAAACGAGCAGGCTCTTCGTATTGTACGTCTGTTCGGAAATACGACATCTTCAAGAGTAACGCCCTGTGTCGGTGCAGAGCAGGAATACTTTATTATCGACCGTGAAAAATATTTAAAGCGTTATGATCTGATTTATTCCGGAAGAACCTTATTCGGAGCAAATGCACCGAAAGGGCAGGAGATGAGCGATCATTATTACGGAAGTATCCGTGAAAGAATCGGTTCGTTCATGAAGGATGTCAATATCGAGCTTTGGAAGCTCGGAGTAACGGCGAAAACACAGCATAATGAAGTGGCTCCCGCGCAGCACGAACTTGCACCGATTTATGAAACGGTAAATGTTGCTGTGGATCATAACCAGCTGATAATGGAGACATTAAGAAAGGTTGCGGAACGCCATAATTTAACCTGCCTTTTACATGAAAAGCCTTTTCACGGAATCAACGGAAGCGGTAAGCATAACAACTGGTCTTTAACGACGGACGATGGCATTAATATGCTTGATCCCGGTGATACTCCGAATGCGAACATTCAGTTCCTGCTTGTTTTAGCATGCATTATTAAAGCTGTGGATACGCATGCGGATCTTTTAAGACAGAGTGCGTCTGATGTCGGTAATGACCTGCGTCTCGGTGCGGATGAGGCACCTCCGGCAATCGTGTCGATTTTCCTGGGTGATCAGTTGGATGACGTGGTTCGCCAGCTGGTGGAAACCGGGGAAGCAAAGCATTTGAAAAATAATGAAATTCTTGCAACGGGCGTGGATACGCTTCCGGATTTGTTAATCGATCCGACCGATCGTAACCGTACCTCACCGTTTGCATTTACCGGAAACAAGTTTGAGTTTCGTATGGTTGGTTCTGCCGATTCCATCGGAGATCCGAATGTTATTTTAAATACGATTGTAGCTGAAAGTTTCTGTGAAGCTGCTGATATTTTGGAAGCAGCGGATAATTTCGATTTAGCCTGCCATGACCTGATTAAGGAATACCTGGCAAAGCATCAGAGAATCATTTTCAATGGGAACGGATATTCACCGGAATGGGTGAAGGAAGCAGCAAGACGCGGTCTGCCGAATCTGCCGACTATGCTTGATGCAATTGATACGCTGACCACGCCGAAGGCAATCGGACTTTTTGAAAAATTCAATATCTTTACTCAGGCGGAACTGGAATCCAGAAAAGAAGTATTGTATGAGACGTATTCCAAAACCCTTAATATAGAGGCAAACTGCATGGTGGAAATGGCTTCGAAGCAGATTATACCGGCAGGATTCCTTTATATGAAGGATCTGGCAGGAGCGGTTAAACTTGCAAACAATGTCGGTGTTTCCGACCGCGCTGCAAGAAATATTCTGAAAGAAGTTACGGAGCTTTTGGAAAATCTGGAAGATGCGATTGAGGCATTGAAAAAAGCACTTTCAGAGGCGCAGAACGTGAAGGGAAATAAAGAGAAGGCATTCACCTATCGGGACAGCGTAAAAGTATGTATGGACCGTCTTCGCGAGCCTGCAGACCGGCTTGAAACCATTACGGACAAGAGCATCTGGCCCTTCCCGACCTATGAAGATTTGCTTTTCGAAGTATAAATTAAACTTATGAAAATAAAGGAGATATGGAAATGAAACCGATTTTAGTGATCATGGCTGCAGGAATGGGAAGCCGTTACGGAGGATTAAAGCAGATTGACCCTGTGGATGAAGAGGGGGATAAGATTATTGATTTTTCGCTTTATGATGCGAAAAGAGCGGGCTTTGAAAAAGCCGTATTTGTCATTAAAAAAGAAAATGAGGCGCTCTTTAAGGAATGTATTACCGACCGGATTAAAGATGCATTGCAGGTGGAATTTGCATATCAGGATCTGAATGATATTCCAAAAGGATTTGAGGTTCCGGGTGAACGTGTAAAACCCTGGGGTACCGCACATGCCGTATATGCCGCAAGGAAAGCGGTGGGAGATGCGCCCTTTGCGGTAATCAATGCAGATGATTACTATGGTGTAGAAGCATTTGAGAAGCTCTATCAGTTTTTAAGTACACACGAGGATGATGAAAAATACCGTTTCGCAATGGTCGGATACCGTCTGGGAAATACTTTGACGGAAAACGGATCGGTATCCAGAGGATGCTGCAGTACGGATGCGGAAGGTTATCTTACCGATATTGTGGAACGCACCAAAATCATTCGTACAAAAGACGGTGCGGCATTTACGGAGGATGACGGAGCAACCTATCAGCCGATTTCTCCGGATTCCATAGTTTCAATGAATTTCTGGGGATTTACTCCAAGCTTTTTACGGGAACTGGATGGCGCTTTAGTGAAATTCTTTGAAGAGAAAGTGCCGGCCAATCCGCTGAAAGCGGAGTGCTATCTGCCGATGGAGGTGGATCATCTTCTGACTGCCGGAAAAGCTACGGTAAACGTATTAACCAGCAAGGATAAATGGTTCGGGGTTACCTACAAAGAGGATAAGCCTTATGTTCAGGCTTCTATTCAGGCATTGAAGGATGCGGGAGTTTATCCGAAGAATCTGTGGGAGCAGGAATAAAACGAATCATTCCAAATGATTAAATAATTATTTACTTGTAATTTTTGCAGAAGCAATTATAATAGTACTGCATATGTTTTTTATATGCCAAGCAGTTCGGGTCCGATATCCTGCTTGTAAAATATTAAAACCAAAGGAGAACAATATGAATATCTTAAAGAAAGAATGGGAGGATTATAAGATCCTTCTGAAAAACATGCCATCCATGGTTCTGGCAATTTTTGTTTTATCGGTTGTATGCATGAACCTTATGGCAAACAAGGAATTGTACTCATCCCAATACTTTTGTATTAACTCAGGGCTTGCTCTTTCATGGATTTCTTTTTTGTGCATGGACTGCATCTGTAAGAGATTCGGTGCAAGAGCTTCTGCCAAAATCTCAGTTCTTGTAATGTTTATTAACATTATAACCGTGATTGTATTCAAACTGTTGTCCATGACTCCCGGTCACTGGGCGGCATATTTCGGTGCACCCGATCCTTCCGTAGGTGAGTACATCAATGAAGGTCTTAATGCAACCTTCGGCGGCACATGGTATGTTGTCCTTGGTTCTTCCATTGCCATGCTTGTATCTTCCATTGTGAATTCGGTATTGAATGAACTGATCGGAAAGAAAACCGACAAAGGGAATTTCCGCGGATTTGCACTTAGAAGTTTCATTTCAACCGCAATCGGGCAGTGGGTGGACAATTTTATCTTTTCCGCGTTGGTATCACACATCTTTTTCGGCTGGAACTGGACACAGGTTTTCATCTGCTCCGTTACCTCGATGATTATCGAGCTTGCGTTGGAAGCCGTCTTTTCACCTGTCGGTTACCGGATTTCGAAAAAATGGGAAAAAGAAGGAATCGGCCGGCTTTATCTGGAACGTAACGCCAGGGAGGCATAGGTGTAAGCCATGGAACTGGAACGATTATCAGGTCTGGAACTCGGCAATATGGTAAGATGCGGTGATATTTCACCGACAGAAGTACTGAACTATTTTTTCGACCGGATTGAAAAGAGAAATCCAAGCCTGAATGCTTTTACATATTTAAAAACAGAAGATGCGTTTGCTCATGCAAAGAAACTGGAAGAGCGACTGGCAAAGAAGGAACAGCTTGGTCCCATGGCGGGCGTGCCGGTTGCACTGAAAGACTTCCTGCCTTCCAAAAAGGGCTGGACGAATTCGCATGGCGGCGTAAAGTCTCTTATCATGGAAGATGCTGCAGATTCTGTTTTCTATACTGCTGCAGAGAATGCCGGTGCGATTGCTGTCGGAAAGACAAACGCTCCGGCGTTTGGTTTTCGCGGGACCTGCGATAATTTATTATACGGTCCGACCCGGAATCCGTTCCATACAGAGTATAACTCAGGCGGTTCCTCCGGAGGAACCGCAGCTGCTGTTGCAGACGGAATGATTCTTATGGGAGAAGGCGGTGATGGTGGTGGTTCTATCCGAATTCCCGCATCCTGGTGTAACATTTTCGGTTTCAAAGCATCCGTCGGAACCATACCTTCTGTCTGTCGCCCGGACGGCTGGACGGCAACACATCCCTATTGCACGAACGGTGTTCTGACAAAGACCGTCGAAGACAGCGCGGTTATGTTGGAATACATGGCTTCCTACAATCCGAGAGATCCGCTCAGTTTGAATCATGGCTTTCGTAAGTTTTCGGAACTTATGAAAGCGGATATCCGCGGACGCAGGATTGCATATACACCCGATTTCGGCATTTTTCCCGTTGATCCTGAAATAGCTTCCATCGTTGAGAAGGCAGCGTATTCTCTCTTGGAAGCCGGTGCATTGGTAGAACAGGTTCCTTTTCATTTTAATCACACATCCAATGAATATGCCGAACTTTGGTGCCGAAGCATCAGTATTGATACCTCAATTGATTTGGAATTATGGAAAAAAGAAGGCCTGGATCTGCTAAAGGATCATGCGGACGAACTGCCGGAAGAATTTATTTACTGGAATAAGAAGGCATTTGAAAGTACCGTACTGGATTATCGGTATTTTAATGACCTCCGTACGGAAATGCTTGATGCGTTCGAAGATGTTTTTCAAAATTATGATCTTATTCTCTCGCCTGTTACCATATGTGCACCGGTGAAAAATGCTTCCGACGGCAATACGAAGGGACCTGTATTTGTAAATGGCAGCAGGGTGGAGCAGCTGATTGGATTCTGTGAGACATTTTTTGCAAATTTCACGGGAAATCCTGCGGCATCCGTTCCTGCCGGTTTTACCAAAAACGGCCTGCCGGTCGGAATGCAAATCATCGGGAAAAAATTCCGGGATGAAGATGTTTTTGCACTTTCTTATACGTATGAACAGCTCAGACCATGGAATTATGAAATTCCGCTTAAACGCTTATAAATCGGTCGTTGATATTCTGAAATGATAATTAGGCAGGGAAGATTCTTCATACCCGGCCTGCATGTACAAAAAAAACGGGGCTTAAAGCCCCGTTTTTTTGTATACAATTATCTTCTTACCGAATCATTAATCCACAACAATATAATTCTGCGGTGCGATATTTTTCTTACCGGTTTTATCGGTCTTGGTAACAGTTACGATTACGCTGCCGCCCGTAAGTCTGATATAGAAATCGGAATCGGTTTCATGATTGGACTTCAAATGTGACTTTGTTTCGTGAACCGGCATACCGAGAATTTCCTCTACGCTTTCCTTCATGACGCAGGGCTTATTCAAATCGGTAATTACCATTCCGTAAGGAAGGCTGTCATCTTCGAGCTTATCGAAGAATTCATCACTGGCGGGATCTGCCAAAACTCTTGCATCGGTAGCTGCACAAAGGAATGCACCGCGAACCGTATCGGCAAGCTGAACGTCGGATGAAATCTGGGATTTCTCAATCCACTTAATCATGACGGGTACTAAAACCGCAACCAGAATTGCCATAATGGCAATTACAATAATTAACTCGACAAGGGAGAATCCCTTTTTGTTAAATAACTTTTTCATTTTCTCCATTTTTTTCCCCTGAAAGCACAATCTTTCTTAAAATATTAATAATACATTAAAATTATTAATGCGCTTTTTATCCATTAAAAAAGTAGCACAACTGCGAGACATTGTCAAATCGGTGCAAATGAATTATAATATTGGGGAAAAAGCGCATAAAATAAGCAATTTTCGAGTGGTGACAGGGGTTTTACATGCGCCGGAAGGCGCTTTGACTGCATCAATAAACGAAAAAAAGGTATAAATAATAGATTTTTGATGATAAAAGAAAGGGAATTTATAAAGAGGAACGAAAATGAAAGTAGTAGTATTGGCCGGTGGCAATTCCACCGAACGTGATGTTTCGCTGATTTCCGGAACCGGGGTATACCGTGCCCTGAAACAGAAAGGATACAGTGTTGTTTTGCTGGATGTTTATCTCGGAATAAAGGATGTGGATCTCGAAACGGTTTTTGAATCCGATCGGGACTGGGACCGGGGGATCAATGCAATCAGTACACTGAATCCCGATCTGGATGATATCAGGGCGATGAAACACGGTGATAAGAATTTCTTCGGTCCGAACGTTATTGAAATTTGCAAAATGGCAGATATCGTCTTTATGGCCCTGCACGGTGCGAACGGAGAAGACGGTAGAATCCAGGCTGCATTTGACCTGATGGGGATTCCGTATACGGGTACGGATTATTTAAGCAGTGCAATCTGTATGGATAAAGCTGCGACAAAAGACTTTTTCCGTGCCGGCAATGTACCGACTCCGAAATCGGTTACCATTTGCTACAGAGAAGATACCATACAAGCCGATTTGGACCGGGCCTCTGAAACCGTCGGCTTTCCGTGTGTCGTGAAAGCATGTAACGGAGGCTCCAGCGTCGGTGTGTATATTGTGGATCGGAAGGAAGATTTATTTGATGCAGCAAATTCCGCCAAACGTTTTGATAAAAAAATGCTTGTCGAAGAGTATATCAAGGGTCGGGAATTAACCTGCGGTGTCATGGAAGGAAAAGCTCTTCCGGTTGTGGAAATCGCACCTGTTGCGGGATTTTACGATTATAAAAATAAATATCAGGTCGGAAGTACCGTGGAAACCTGCCCTGCTCAGATTGGGGAAGAAAATACA
>CACZRH010000123.1 GCA_902783455.1 uncultured Lachnospiraceae bacterium
ATGGCTTTTTAAACAGACTGCGCGGTTTCTGCGATTCCAAAAAGGAAGACTTCTTCTTACTCGGGGAGGTTCTTCACGGGGAATACGGCAGAATGCTTCGCGAGATGAATATTCATTCCGTTACGAACTACCAGTGCTATAAGGGAATTCATTCCGCATTCAACTCCGCGAACATGTTTGAAATCATTCATTCCCTGCTTCGTCTCTTCGAAGGACAGCCCTGGGCAGTTGCGGGCGGCGCCCATCTTTTAAGCTTTGCGGACAATCATGACGTAAGCCGTATCGCAAGTATCATTCAGGATCCGAATTGTCTGCCGCTTGTGTATGCAATGGTATTCGGTATGCCGGGTATTCCCTGTGTTTACTACGGTTCCGAGTGGGGAACCAAGGCAGATAAATCCCAGGGAGATCCCGCACTTCGTGCATGCTTTGAGAAACCCGAGTGGAACGAACTGACCGATTTCATTGCAGCCCTTACCAAAGCAAAAGAGGGAAGTGAGGCTTTGAATTACGGCGGAATGAGAAGTGTGGTATTAACCAACAAGCAGTGCATTTTCGAGCGTAAGAGCGAACATGAAAGAGTGCTGGTTGCCATTAACATGGATTCCAATGACTACACCGCACACTTCGATGCAGGCTGTGGTATGGCGGTTGATTTAATCACCGGTAAGAATCATGATTTCGGCGGCGGCAGTCTGATGCCGGCTTATTCCGCAGCATTCTGGAAATGTGAAAGATAGCATATAATTTAAGCTTATAAAATATATAAAAAATAACGCCTGTCATTTTTGATTCAGGCGTTATTTTTGTGCCCGAAATCGAAGAATGTGCTATAATATACACATCTTTTTATGAAAGGAGGGGTTATAAAATGAGAGTGAAAAAAACACTGTTAACTTTTATCGCGGCTTTTGCCGTATTGGCGCTTTGTCTGATTCCGGGCATGAAAGCCAGGGCGGAAAGATGGATTGTAATGTTTCCGGAGGATGAAGCACTGTATCAGGATTATATGGTGGAATATGACCTGGACAGTAATGTGATAAAAGCGACAATTTTAAGCAATGAAGGTCTTATGGCATGGGACGGGTCCGGTGGAAGCCAGTCCGTTGCCAGCATGTTCGGGATGCCATTTCAAAGCCTTACCATCGGCAAGGATGTTACCCGTCTGGATAACAGGGCTTTGGCACCGCTGACGGCGGGCCTTGGGGAACTGATTATCGAGGAAGGGAATACGAGACTTAAACTTCAGGACGGTATGGTAGTAAATCCTTCCGGAGATACCCTTTATGCAGTACTGAAAAGCTATACCGATGAGCATCCGGGCGAGATTACCCTTCCGGATACGATAACGACAATCGGTTCTCACGCATTTGACACGAATAAGAATATTCAGATTGTCAATGCACCGAATGTTACCGCAATCGGGGACTGGGCTTTTTCGGGAAGCAGTATTACCAAATTTACCTGTAATAACCTGACTTCCGTAGGGATGGATGCCTTCCAGAACTGTGAGGCACTTGAAGAAATCACAATTGTAACGGACGACGGCGTGACGCTGAATGATGCATCTTTTTCAGGCTGCAAAAAGCTGAAAGCATTTCCGTATCAGACGAAAAATGTTCCGATGAATGTTTTCTCGAAATGCGAGGCATTGGAATCCTTTACAATCGGCAGCACCATTAATGAAATCGGAAGTTATGCTTTTGCACACTGTACTTCTTTAGCGGAAATGACGGTTCCTGCCACGGTTACTTCCATCAACAGTTCCGCATTTGATGACTGTCAGAATCTTAAGACGGTAACTTTCGAATCGTCAGCACCACCGGCCCTGGGAGATAATGTATTTACCAGTTGTCCTTCGGATATGAGAATTGTTGTTCCGATGGGCGCGGAAGAAGATTATGTCGGCGCTGTCGGAATGGATTATTATGACAATATCTATGAGACGGGTGTTGAAAAATACGGCGTCTTTATAAACGGTGTCCAGTTTTCAAATAAAACAACTTCGGTTCCGTGCGGAAGCGGAACAGCGGTTTATGCTCCGGATACAAAGACACTGACACTGAATAATGTAACCGTAAATGAATCCACAATCGTTAAACTTTTCGGAAGCTGGCTTCACGGCGGATCCATCTACTCGAAGGTGGATGATCTTACCATCGTTGTGAACGGAACCAATACCATCAGCGCTGATGCGGATGGAATCAGTACATCATCCGGTTCCAACGTAACCATAAAAGGAAGCGGCAAGCTTATTCTTGATACTCTTGCTGTTTCGGATTCACAGATGGCATCCATGTATATCGGTTTGGGAGACGATCCTACCGGAGTTGACGGCGGTGACCTTACTATTGACGGACCGGAAATTGATGCATCAAGAGAACTTCAGGCAAACCGGAATATTATCATAAAAGGTAACTCCAAGGTTGTTTCGGGCGGAAGACTTCGTTCGAATAATAATGGTGACATTAAGATTCTGGAGAATGCCGATGTGACGGCAAAAGTGATAGACATGGGTATTCCTGCTGAATTTTCGTCACATGAAGTATATCAAAGAGACATGCATGTGGTTTTAGACGGTGGAAAGCTTACCCTTCAGGGTATGGAAAGAACCTTTGGGGACCAGACCTGGACCGTGAACGGAATTCTGTTTTGTCCGAATGCAGGGCAGGAAAGAGACCCGAGAGGTCATGTTGAATTAAAAGACGGTGTGATTGTCATTGAAAAATCCGTAGATGACGGAAAAGTATTTATTGACTGTCCGGATGAAAATATCGTAATCAGCAGCGGCTTTACAATCGATGCGGATAGTTCCGAACTGACGGTGGAAAAACTTCAAAAGGGTGGTCTTACCGCAAGAAAGGGACAGGCAGAAGCTCCGAAGGGCGTTGAACTTAGGCTTGTTGACGGAAAACGCTTATATTATCTGGACGGAGTTCATATTAAGGATAAATTCGGATTTGTAGAATATAAGGGCGAAACATACCTGGTTGCAAATGGCGAGGTTGCAACAACCAAGAACGGTCTGGCAAATGATCCGGACCACAAAGATGACTGGTATTTCTGTGCAAACGGAAGGGTGGTATCAAACAAGTCCGGTCTGGTTCAGTATCCCGCAAGACAGGATAACTGGTTTATCGTGCAAAACGGAAAACTCGATACCACATACAGCGGTTTTGTGGATTACAATGGCGGAAAATTCTTCGTTGCCCGTGGTAGACTGGTACGTAAGGACGGTCTCGTACAGGATCCGAACCACAAAGCAGACTGGTATTTCTTAGCCAAAGGCCAGGTTCAGAAACAGAAGACGGGCGTGGTAATTTATAACAAGGCAGGATTCTATGTTGTAAATGGTAAGCTGGATTCTTCTTATAACGGAACGGCCAAGTATAACGGTAAAGACTTTAAGGTTGTAAAAGGAAGAGTTCAGATGTAGTCATGATTTTCGGAATCTGATTTTTCCAAATGAATAAGTAATTTGAAAAAGAGCCCTTAGAGAGCAAAACTTTCTGTTTTCTCAAAGGGCTCTTTCTTTCTGCATAAAACCGTCCGTTAAAGCATGAATATTATTGACAAAAATCGTATTTTTCAATATATTTATATGTGCACGTTTATGCCCAAACAGGCATTAGACGGCAGAAATCAGAATGCAAAAGAAATATAAACAAAAATGGTGAAAGGCCCGTTAAGAAGCGTTTCGGAAGTCTTCACCGACAGGAGACGATATGAGTAAGGAACTTGCAAAAACCTACGATCCTCACGGACTTGAGGACAGATTATATCAGAAATGGCTGGATAAAAAATATTTCCATGCGGAAGTGGATGAGACGAAAACCCCGTTCACAATCGTTATTCCGCCTCCCAACATTACGGGACAGCTTCACATGGGCCATGCTCTGGATAATACGATGCAGGATATCCTGATTCGTTTTAAGCGCATGCAGGGATATAATACGCTTTGGCAGCCCGGTACCGATCATGCTTCGATTGCAACGGAAGTTAAGATTATCGAGACTTTAAAGGCCCAGGGAATTGACAAGCATGATCTGGGACGTGAAAAATTCCTGGAGCGTGCCTGGGACTGGAAGAAGGAATACGGCGGAAGAATTATTTCACAGCTTAAAAAAATGGGCTCCTCCTGCGACTGGGACAGAGAACGTTTTACGATGGATGAAGGCTGCAACAAGGCAGTTACCGAAGTTTTCTGCAAGATGCATGAAAAAGGCTGGATTTACAAGGGCGCAAGAATCATTAACTGGTGCCCGGTATGTAATACCTCCATTTCCGATGCGGAAGTTGAATATGAAGAACAGGCCGGACATTTCTGGCACATTAAATATAAAATCGTAGGCGAGGACGACTATCTTGTATTTGCAACGACGCGTCCCGAGACCATGCTCGGCGATACTGCGGTTGCGGTAAACCCGAACGATGAGCGTTATACACATCTGGTAGGAAAGAAGCTTTTCCTGCCGTTTGTGGACCGTGAAATTCCGATTATTGCAGATCCTTACGTAGATATGGATTTCGGAACCGGAGTTGTAAAGATTACTCCGGCACACGACCCGAACGACTTTTTGGTAGGTCAGCGTAACAATCTGCCGATTATCAACATCATGAACGATGATGCAACGATTAACGAAAACGGCGGAAAATTCGCCGGCATGGACCGTTATGCGGCAAGAGACGCCATCGTAAAAGAACTGGATGAAATGGGACTTCTTGTTAAGATTGAAGACCACGTTCACAACGTAGGAACTCATGACCGCTGTAAGACAACCGTAGAGCCGCTTGTAAAGCAGCAGTGGTTCGTAAAGATGGATGAGTTAATCAAGCCTGCGGTAAAGGCTGTAAAAGAAGGCGAAATTAAGCTGGTTCCGGAAAGAATGGAGAAGACCTATTTTAACTGGACCGATAACATCAAGGACTGGTGCATTTCCCGTCAGCTTTGGTGGGGTCACAGAATTCCCGCATATTACTGTGATGAATGCGGTGAAATCGTGGTGGCAAAAGAGATGCCTGAAGTATGCCCGAAGTGCGGATGCAAACATTTTACCCAGGATCCCGATACGCTTGATACCTGGTTTTCCTCTGCACTCTGGCCGTTTAGTACACTTGGATGGCCCGAGAAAACAAAGGATTTGGAATATTTTTATCCGACTGATGTACTGGTTACCGGTTACGATATCATTTTCTTCTGGGTTATCCGTATGATTTTCTCCGGATATGAGCAGATGGGCGATAAGCCTTTTAAGACCGTATTATTCCACGGTCTGGTTCGCGATTCCCAGGGAAGAAAGATGAGCAAATCTCTCGGAAACGGTATCGATCCGCTTGAGATTATCGAAAAATACGGTGCGGATGCGCTTCGTCTTACCTTAATTACCGGAAACGCACCCGGAAATGACATGCGTTTCTACTATGAGAGAGTTGAGGCAAACCGTAACTTCTGTAATAAAATCTGGAATGCTTCAAGATTTATCATGATGAATATGGAAGGCAAGGAAGTCACCACTCCGGATGCGGCGGATTTAGAGCCGGTGGATAAGTGGATTCTTTCCAAACTGAACCATGTCATCAAAGAAGTGACCGACAATATGGAGAATTATGAGCTCGGTATTGCGGTTCAGAAGGTTTATGATTTTATCTGGGATGAGCTTTGCGACTGGTACATCGAGATGGTGAAACCCAGACTCTGGGCAAAGGAGGAGAGCGCAAAGGCAAGTCAGAATGCGGCACTCTGGACATTAAAGACGGTCCTTATTGATGCGTTAAAGCTTTTACATCCTTACATGCCTTTCATTACGGAGGAGATTTTCTGTACGCTTCAAAACGAAGAAGAATCCATCATGATTTCTAATTGGCCTAAGTTCAGCGCAGACAGAGAATTTGCCAAGGAAGAAAATGAAATTGAAATCATGAAGGAAGCGGTTAGAGGAATCCGTAACGTACGTACCGGAATGAATGTTCCGCCTTCCAAGAAAGCAGCGGTTTATGTTGTCAGCGAAAAAGAGGAGATGAGAAAAATCTTTGAAGAAGGAAAGCTCTTCTTTGCAAGTCTTGCATCGGCATCCGATGTATTCGTACAAAGCGATAAAACCGGAATCGGTGATGATGCGGTATCCGTTGTGATTGCGAATGCAAACATTTTTATTCCTCTTGCAGAGTTAGTTGATCTGAAGGCGGAGAAGGAAAGGCTTGAAAAAGAGCAGAAGCGCTTAGAAGGCGAGCTGGCCAGAGTAAACGGAATGCTCTCCAATGAACGTTTCATTTCCAAGGCACCTCAGGCAAAGATCGATGAGGAAAAGGCAAAACTCGAAAAATACACGCAGATGATGGAGCAGGTGAAGGAACGCCTTGCGGCATTATCATAATTTACCAAATGCCATTTTGATTTTTCGGTAAATTTGTATAGAAATATTATTGATTTTTACCCCACCCGTGGGTATGATATTGTGTGACTGTGAGGATATGTAATTGAAATCCCGTAAATCACGCGGATTGTTTTCGATACGAGGAAAAAACTGTGATTGATTTTGAAACGGAATTGAAAAAATTTCACCCGAGCCTCGAAGTAAAGGATGCGGAAGAAGCGATCGGACAGCATGATTTGGCGGATATGATTGACTTAATCGTTAAAACCGTCAAAGAAGGAGAAACTACGGAACCCGTGGAACCGGTTGTAATGACGGTGCCGGAAGAGTAAAGGGCAAAACATGAATTGTTATAAATGTGGCTGCCTGTTGTCGGAAAAAGATTTCTGTACCGCTTGCGGTGCTGATGTTGGGACATATAAAAAGCTGATTTATCTTTCCAATCAGTACTACAACGAGGGATTAGAACGAGCAAAGGTTCGGGATTTGACCGGAGCCAAGGAGAAACTGCGGCAGTGTCTGAAACTGAATAAGGTAAATACGCAAGCCAGAAACCTCTTGGGACTGGTATATTTTGAGTTGGGAGAACTTGTTGAAGCTTTGACGGAATGGGTAATCTCAACGACCTATCAGCAGGAGAAGAACATTGCGAAGGATTATATCGATATGGTGCAGTCCAATCCGACGGCGCTTGACGGGTATAATACCACGATTCACAAGTATAATATTGCGCTGAATTCCTGCAGACAGGGCAGTGTTGACATGGCAAAAATCCAGCTTCGAAAGGTTGTGAACCTGAATCCGAAGCTGTTAAAGGCCAGACAGCTTTTAGCACTTTTATATATCAAGGACGAAGACTGGGAGAAAGCGAAAAGAGAGTTAGAGCCATGCAGAAAAATCGATATCGGAAATGTCTTAACCAATCATTATCTGCGTGAAGTGAATGACATGCTGGGAATCGAGGACGGTAAGAATTCCAGGAAAAAGGAAAGTAATAATGCCGTATATATGCAAAGCGGAAATGATATTATCATTCAGCCGAAGATTACCAGGGAGCCGAAAGGCTTCGGCTTATTCTTAAATATTGCGGTAGGTCTTCTGATTGGTCTTGTCATCGGCTGGTTTTTACTCGGCCCCATTCAGGTAAGAAATGCCGAAAAAACAGTTGAAAACGAGCTCCAGGCGGCCAGAGAGGAACTGGCGACCAAGAGTGCGGATATGGAAGAGATGAGCATCGAATTCCAGAAACTTCAGAGTAAGTATGATGAAACGGCTGCTTCCCTGGAAAGCTATGCCGGAACCGACGGTGATAATGCAGCTTTAAAGAATCTGATGCTTGCACAGATTGAATATGATAACGGGGAATCCCGTGATCCGATGGTAATCGCATCGTATTTAAGCAATATCGATGAAGATTATGTTGCCAATGAAGCAACGGAAGAGTTTCAGACCATGTATGAGCTGATGATGTCTTCCGTGGGTGGAGCAGTCGGAACACAGTATTATGAGGCCGGAAACGAGGCTTCCAGAATTGCGGATTATACGACGGCAATTGAGAATTATAAAAAAGCCGTATTTTTTGATATCGAAAACGGTGATGCTCTTTTTGCTCTTGCGGATGCATACCGTCAGAACGGTGATAAAACCAATGCACTGGTTACATATGCACAGGTTACGGAGCGTTTTCCGGAGTCTGAAAATGCCAAAAGAGCACTTGGTTTCATCGCGGAACTCGGTGAATAAAGAAAATCCCCGCCGTGAATGCTGTAATTTTTGAAAATGTGGTTGACACGCACTAAGTTTATATCATATAATATCAAAGTTGACGACATTTTCACGACACAGTATGTGAGAAAATGGTATCGCAGATAGTCACTTGTGTCCGTAGCTCAGCTGGATAGAGCAACGGCCTTCTAAGCCGTGGGTCGGGGGTTCGAATCCCTTCGGGCACGCTTCTTACG
>CACZRH010000124.1 GCA_902783455.1 uncultured Lachnospiraceae bacterium
ATCTTGCAAAACTGATTAATGAATCCGGTGCATCCTCCATTTCCGTTGTGGATACGTTCGGGGCCATGTATGAAGAGGATTTGGACCGTATCGTATCCGTATTAAACAGGGAATTAAATGAGGATGTTGCAATCGGTTTTCATTCGCATAATAACCAGCAGCTGGCATTTTCGAATGCAATTCATTTTATTAAAATACTGGAAGATACGAACCGTACGGTTGTTGTGGATGCTTCTCTTTGCGGAATGGGGCGTGGCGCAGGAAATGCGACTACCGAGCTGATGGTGAATTTCTTAAACCGGAAATACAGAGCGGATTATGACATGAATGCCGTGATGGATGCCATCGATATTTATATGAAATATTTCGAGGAACGCTATTCCTGGGGCTATTCCACGGAATACTGCATAGCCGGAATGTACTGCTGTCATGTCAATAATATTGCTTATCTGACAAAGAATCACCGTACTTCGGCAAAGGATATGAATAATATTATCGAATCCCTTTCGCCGGAAGACCGTAAAAAATATGATTATGATCTGCTGGAAGAAAAATATATTGAGAACCAGAACCGGAAAGTGGATGATTCGCAAACGGTAGAAACGCTTAAGAAGGAATTTGCTTCAAAGAAGATTGTCCTGATTGCCCCCGGTAAATCTTCGGTTACAAAGAAAGAATCCGTTGACCGGTTCTTGGAAGAGCAAAATGGGGATGTCATCGTAATTGCGGTAAATGCTTTGTTAAATGAGTACAGTGACCGGTACGATTATCTGTTTCTGACAAATTATGCGCGTTATGAATATGCGAAAGAAACCAAAACCGGGCAGTTTCAGGCGGTGAAAAAAATCCTGCTTTCCAGCGTAAAAAAAGAAGCGGAAGAGGATGAGTATGTTGTGGAATTCGAACGTGCCATCAAAAGGGGCTGGGAGCATTTCGACAATGCCGTAATTTGCTGCCTTCGTCTTTTGAAGCATCTGAATGCAAAAGATGTATATCTGGCAGGGTTTGACGGATTTAAGCAAAGTTATAATGAAAGTTATGCGGACAGTTCGCTTCCGACGGTAAATCCCGGTAAAAAATGGGAAGAATTAAACGAAGAAATCAAGGACATGTTTGCAGATGTCAAGAACAGTTCAGGGGACATGATAATTACATTCTTAACGGAGAGCATGTACGAGTAATCTTTTTTAAGAAACAAAACGGAAGATTATAAGCAAAGAATAAAAATAATAGAAAAAACAGAAAAGGATTATTGGAACAGGATTGGAATAATCATGAAAATATCGGATTACATCATGGAATTTATCGCATCGCTTGGCATAAAGGAAGTATTTTGCGTGACCGGCGGCGGTGCAATGCATATGAATAATTCCCTTGGGCAGAGCGATAAGCTGAAGGGAGTTTTTATGATTCATGAACAGGGTGCTTCCGTTGCGGCGGAAAGTTATGCCAGAATTCATGAAGGATACGGATGCTGTCTGGTAACAAGCGGCCCGGGAGGGACGAATGCAGTTACCGGACTGGTCGGAGCATATATTGATTCCATTCCGGTAATCTATATTTCCGGTCAGGCAAAAAGAGCGGATCTGGTGGGAGACCAGGGAATCCGTCAGTTCGGAATTCAGGAAGTTAATATTATTTCCCTTGTTCAGTCCTATGCAAAATATGCGGTACAAATCAAAGAGCCGGAAGACATCCGGTATGAATTTGAAAAGGCTGCAGCAATTGCGGTAAACGGGAGGCCGGGACCGGTCTGGCTGGATGTTCCGCTGGATATTCAGGCTTCCGATGTCAATCCGGATGAATTAAAAGGATATGATGCCTCGGAACTTCCTTCTTATCCTGTGTCGGAGAAAGATTTGACTGCTGTCATCGAAGCTTTGAATTCATCGAAGAAGCCGGTAATGGTTTTGGGGCATGGAATCCGTTTGTCGCATGCCGTTTCGGAGGCGAGGGATTTTTATACAAAACTTGGAATTCCTGTTCTGACATCCTGGAACGGAGTGGATTTAATAGAAGAAGAGCATCCGCTTTATTTCGGACGTCCGGGTGCGGTTGGACAGCGGGCGGCGAATTTAATCGAGCAGGGTGCGGATCTGGTTCTGACAATCGGAACCAGACTGAATCTTCTCAGTACCGGATATAATTATGACAGTTTTCTGGCTAACGGAACGCATATCATGGTAGATATCGATGAAACGGAAATGAACAAAAAAAGCGTTCATCCTGATATTAAAATCCGGTGTGATGCCAAATCCTTTCTCTGCGGTCTTTTAAAACGTATGGATGAAATAAAAGATGCGAACCGGGAAGAGTGGATTCGCCACTGTCATTCCTTAAAGGAAAAATATCCTTCCTTTATTCCAGAACAGAATCCACAGGACGGATTTGTCAGCACCTATCATCTGGTAAAGGAAATTTCCAATCAGATGTGTGCGGATGATATTTTTCAGTTTACCAGCTCCGGAACCAGCGTTGATATTTCCATGAAAACGTTTGAAATCAAATGGGGACAGAGGGCGTTTCTGACCAAAGGTCTTGCAGCGATGGGGTATGATGTTCCGGCATCCATAGGCAGCTGTGTGGCATCCGGATTCAAAAGAACGGTATGCGTTACCGGAGACGGCAGCATTGCCATGAATCTGCAGGAACTTGAAGTCATAAAAAGGCTGAATCTTCCGATTAAGATTTTTGTGGTGGATAATAACGGTTACAGCATGATTTATCAGTCCCAGAACGGCAATTTCAAGGGGCATTTGACCGGCTGTACCAAAGAAAACGGTTTAACGCTTCCGGATATGAAAAAAATTGCCGAAGCCTTCGGAATTTCGGCGGTACATCTTGAAACAGAGGAAGATCTGGAAAAGACGGTTTCAACGGTTTTGGAATCCGGTGGTCCGATGTTATGTACGGTAAATGCCGATATTACGCAGAAAATCTTGCCGAAGCAGGTAAATTATATGAAGCCGGACGGACAGATGGCCAGCAGACCGATTGAGGATATGGCACCGTTACTCAGTCCGGAAGAGCTGAAGGAAGCATTGGGAATATAGAAATCACAGAATTGAAGGAATCGCCGGGAATAAAGAGGTTTTCTGTATGAGAGTAATTATTACGGGCCCGACAGGGGCAATCGGACATGCATTAATTGAAGAATGTCTGGAGCATGGGGATGAGGTTCTTGCGATTTGCCATCCGGGTTCGAAAAGAATTGCATCTTTGCCGAAGTCGGATCTGCTGGAAATCATGGAACTGGATCTGGCGGATTACGGAAAAAAGGCGAAAGAATTATCGGAACCTGCTAAAAACCCATATGATATCTTTTTTCACTTTGCATGGAAAGGAACAACCGGAGCAGATCGGAATGATACCGGACTTCAGAAGGAAAACGGAAAAGCTTCTTTAGAAGCGGTGCTTCTGGCAAGAACTTTCGGATGTCATACTTTTATCGGAGCCGGTTCGCAGGCAGAATACGGACGATTTGAAGGTCTTTTGAAGCCGGATACCGAGCCTTATCCGGAGAATGCTTACGGGAAAGTAAAACTGGCGACAGGAGTGGCAACAAGAGCATTATGTAAAAATCTTCAGATGCGTCATATCTGGACCAGGGTTTTGAGTATTTACGGTCCGTATGACGGAGAAAAGTCCATGATTATTTCTTCGCTTCGAAAAATGACCAGAGGGGATAATGCACAGTTTACAAAAGGGGAGCAGAAATGGGATTACCTTTTCAGTAAGGATGCCGGACGGGCATTTTATCTTCTGGCACAAAAGGGAATTGACGGGAAAGTATATGTAATCGGTAGCGGAAAGAGAGAAAAACTTTCGGATTACATTAATGTAATGACCGAAAAGGTCAAACTGCTTACCGGCAATACTCCGGAAATTGAATTGGGAGCAATCCCGTACGGGGAGAAGCAGGTAATGTATCTGTGTGCAGATCTGACCGAACTGACAAAGGATACCGGTTTCGTTCCGGAAACGGAATTTGAAGAAGGAATCGGGGAAACGATTCGTTATGTGCTTAAGACGAACATGGAATAATTCTGATGGTTTTGTGTTTTAAAGGATAATCGACACGATTGTTCATTTAGGCATATTGATTATATTAGAAAGAAGAATACAGAAGGTTATGGGAAATAAGAATCTGGAAGCAGAATTGAAATCTTTTTATAAAGGAAGGAAAGTTTTGATAACCGGGCATACCGGATTCAAAGGAACCTGGATGTGCGAGGTATTATCCTCCTTTGGAGCGGATATTACGGGATATGCATTAAAACCGCCAACCAGTCCGAGCCTTTTTGAACTTTGCGGATTAAAGGAGAGAATCCGTTCCGTGGAAGGGGATATCAGGGATTTCAATCATTTGAAGGATGTTTTTACGGAAACACGTCCGGAAATCGTGATTCATATGGCTGCACAGCCGATTGTCCGGGAATCCTATAAAGAACCGGTTTATACCTATGACGTAAATGTGATGGGAACCGTTAACCTGATGGAATGCATCAGATTAACCGATTCGGTCAAGTCTGCTGTAAATGTTACGACGGATAAGGTTTATCACAATTTTGAACGAAATGAAGGGTATCGGGAAGAGGATGTTCTCGGAGGGTTTGATCCTTATTCCAATTCAAAATCCTGTTCCGAGCTTGTTACACAATGTTATAAGGACTCGTTTTTCCGTGCCTGCCGTGATGAGAGATTCGTGACGGTATCCACATGCCGTGCGGGGAATGTAATCGGCGGCGGAGATTTTGCGTCGGACCGGATTCTTCCGGATATTGTAAGGGCGATTCAGTCCGGAAAATCTCTTATTATCAGAAATCCAAATTCCGTAAGACCGTATCAGCATGTTTTGGATCCGGTTGTGGCTTATCTGATTGTGGCCATGAAGCAGTATGAGAATGGCGCTTACGAGGGAGCTTATAATATCGGCCCATCCGATGCGGATTGCGTGACAACAGGTGAACTTACAGGGATTTTTATGGATGCATGGAAAGAACCGGCTGAAAAATATCAGCTTGTTGTTCCGGAAATTCTGATCCGTCAGGACGGGGGACCGCATGAAGCCGGTCTTTTGAAACTGGACAGTTCCAAATTTGAACGGACTTTTCATAAGTCCAATACCTGGAATGTGAAGGATGCTGTTTGGAAGACCGCTGAGTGGACAGCCGCCTATCTGATGGGAGAAATAGTTTCTGATATAGTGGGAAAACAGGTCGGGGATTATTTTTCGGGAAAATAGACAAAAAGTGTGAATGAAAAATGTATATAATTCACAAATATTTCACAAGTCTACCGATTTGAGATTTTTTTCTTGCCCGAATAACTGCGATTTGTTATAATTTCGTTAATTGGATAAATGGGCGCACTATGCGTTCGAAAGGGAGATATGGCTGATTTTCTGTATATTGGGCGCAATGCAATAGTGATTCTTTTTGTTATGCTTTTCCTTTTGGGAATCACAATCGGAAGCTTCCTGAATGTATTGATTTTCAGAATTCCCTTAAAAGAGGATATTGCGGTAGA
>CACZRH010000125.1 GCA_902783455.1 uncultured Lachnospiraceae bacterium
GCTCGGATCGATGATGTTCGGAATAATCATCATATCCTTTAAGATTTTTTCTTCGAGCTCTTTCTGCTTTGCATCAAGCTCTTCGATCTTGGCACCTTCATTGGCAACTTCGGCTTTCACCTTTTCGGCTTCTTCCTTTTTGCCCTGTCCCATCAGCTGACCGATCTGCTTGGAAATTTTATTCCGGTTTGCTTTTAAATCATCCACCTGTTGCTGGGTTGCCCTGCGCTCTGCATCCAAAGCAATTACTTCATCTACCAAAGGAAGTTTTTCATCCTGAAATTTTTTACGGATATTCTCTTTTACAACTTCCGGATTTTCTCTTAAAAATTTAATATCAATCATTTGACGTACCTCTTTTCTGCCAGACAGAATAATATCTGCATAACATATCTATTTTACACCATTTTTGTTTATTCTTCCACCGCTTTTTTTAATGCTACCACTTCTTCCGGACTAAGTTCCAAATCGCTCTGTCCGTTCTTGATTCGTTTTGTGTAGGAATAGCATCCGTCGGATGAATGAACGGAATTCATCAAAAATCCGTTGTTCTTTTCATCCAGAAGCACCAGGCAGAAACTTAACTTTCCGCCCATCTCCTTGAACGCATCATATTTTACAAGCCCCATCTTCTGGTAATTATACTGCTGCTTGAAATACAAATCTTTAAGCTGTCTGGAATGACTGTCCAAAAGAGATCTTTGAGCTCCCTGTTCATCAAAAATATCCGAGATCCGTTTCTCAAGACTTTTCGCTCTGGATCCCTGCATGAATCTTTCATACCGGTTTGACAAATCATTCAGTTTGCGCCACTGAAGTATCAATAATACTGCCAGCGCGATAATACAAAGAATCAGAAAAATGATCACATATAATATATCAATATTTCCGAGACCTATTTTATTTAGAATCGGACTACCCATGTAGTTTTATATCCTTCCTGAAAATTACTTTTTTCACGTGAAACGAATCCATATTCACGCCATTCCCGGTTCAAATCCGGAATTCTATTTCTGCCTTTTTTATTTGAATTCTCTTTATTCACAATTTACTTACCAAGCAAATCGAGAATTCTTTCTAACTCTTCTCCGGAATAAAATTCAATTTCAATCTTTCCTGCTCCGTTTTCTTTTCCGGAAACACTGACCTTGGTCGACAAACGGTCTTTTAATTTATTTTCGATATCTTTATAAACGTTGCTTAACTGCGTCTCGACTTTCTTCTTTTCGTTCTTTACCTTGCTGCGGTTTCTGACAATCTTTTCGATATCACGTACGGAAAGTTTTTCATCGAATGCCCGCTGTGCCAAAACATACTGATCCTCCGGATCATCAATTCCAAGAAGTGCTCTTGCATGACCGGATGAAATCATATCGTCAATCAGCATCTGCTGAACCTTATCGGAAAGTTTTAAAAGTCTGACGGAATTGGCAATCGCGGTACGGGATTTGGAAACCTTTTCCGAAACCTCATCCTGTGTCATTTTAAACTCCGTCATCAGTCTCTTATATGCCATTGCTTCTTCAATGGGATTTAAATCTTCACGCTGCAGGTTTTCAATAATGGAAATCTCCACGATTTCCTGTTCCGTTAAATCTCTTACGATTACGGGAACCTCTTTCACTCCGGCCATCGTTGCAGCTCTCCATCTTCTTTCACCGGCAACGATTTCATAATAATCCCCACGGTCTACCACAAGCAGGGGAGATAAAACACCGTGCTGTTTGATGGAATCCGAAAGTTCCTGAAGAGAATCCTCATCGAAATTTTTTCTCGGCTGATCCCGGTTCGGTTCCAGCTGAGAAATATTTAACATTAATACGCCTTCTCCCGAAGCAGTATCTTTCACATCTTTTACACTTCCTGTATCAATTAATGCAGCAAGTCCTTTTCCTTTTTTATTTAATCCTCTTCTTGGTGCAGCCATCTTTTTCTCCCCGTTTCACGTGAATTTTTCTTTATAAAATAAATTTGAACTTTGTTTTTAAATTTTTAATAAGCCTAATCTTCTTCTGATATCCGGTTTTATCCGATATCACTTTTCTTTAACCCTTGATCAACTCATCCGCCAGATTCCGATATGCTTCCGCGCCGGCCGACTTTCCGTCATAAAGATTAATCGGCTGTCCGTAACTCGGTGCTTCCGCAAGTCTGACATTTCTCGGAATTACCGTGTTAAATACACGTTCTTCCAAAGCACCTTTTACGTTTTCCACAACTTCTTCCGACAGATTTGTTCTGGAATCATACATGGTAAAAATCACTCCCTCCATGGAAAGTCCGGGATTAATTTTTTTCTTAATCAGATTAACCGTATGGATCAACTGGCTCAATCCTTCCATTGCATAATACTCGCACTGAATCGGAACCAGAACACTGTCCGCGGTAGTCATGGCGTTGACGGTCAACATACTGAGTGAAGGAGGACAGTCAATAAAAATATAATCATACTGGTCTTTCACCCAGTCAATTTCATTCTTTAAAACATATTCTTTTCTGTCCTGGTCAATCAGTTCAATCTCCGCCGCAGCAAGATTTACATTACTGGGAATCAGTGACAGATTCTCAACAACATTCGGAAGAATACATTCCTTTACGGAGCATTCACCGAGCATCAGTTCATATACGGTATTTTCCAGTTCGTTTTTCTCAACACCGAATCCGGTCGTGGCATTTCCCTGCGGATCCGTATCAATAACCAGAACTTTCTTCCCTTTTTCCGCAACGCATGCGGCAAGATTCACGGCGGTAGTCGTCTTTCCTACGCCGCCTTTTTGGTTGGCAATTGCGATTACTTTACCCATTTATTTCTATTTCCTCCAATAAAATTACCCTGCAACTATTTTTCAACGCTAAGACATTTTATCACTTTTGACCTTCCATATCTATATAAAGTTTTCCACTAACAACGTTTTTAACTTTAAATCTTCCAAAATATTGTGGGTGTGGATAATGTGGATAGTGTTGATAAACAAATTTTTCTGAATTTTTACAATTTGTTACAAAAATGTTTCACGTGAAATTTTACCATATCTTGGTATGAACGTTTCACGTGAAACATTATATCTTGTATTTTTAATTTTGAAAAGAAAATGTTTCACGTGAAACAATAATGTTGATAATTATTTTAAGAAATTTTATAGAAACTATATCTAGTATCAGACGATTACTTTCTTGCGGAAAACATCAATCTTTACGTTTCCAAGTCTTTCATCCGTAAGATTATCGCACTTTGTATCCTCTTCTTCGCTTTGCATATATTCCAGAAGTCCGGTCATAAACTGAATTCCCTTTAAGATATTTTCGTCATCCACGTTAAGGGTTTCCATGCTGCGATCAAGAAGAATATCCGAAAGAATACAGATGGTCTTTTTCTTTCCTCTGGTAATTGCAACATTCAGACGATTTCTGCTGTAAATGAATTCCATCTCGCCTGCCGCCTTCTCCGGATCGGTTACTCCGTAACTTACAATGATGGCTTCCCTCTGTCTGCCCTGCAGCTTATCAACCGTATCGATGAACAGACTGTCCCTGTCCATATTTGCATGTGCACCGATGGAATCTTTTAAACGATTGATTTGTTCATGGTGCGGAGAAATAATTCCAAGTCCTCCGTCCCCGCTACTGTTTCCCCAGAATGCATCATCACTTCTATAAAGATGATTGCTTCCCGTAACAAAAAGATGTGTGCGAAGATTCTTTACCAGTTCCGTTACCAGATTGATTTCCGCATTTCGTTTTTCACCCGCATTTCCGGAATGAATTCTGCAGACAATCAGCGGATACTCCGCATCCAGTATTGACCCAATCAATTCCGGAGTAATCCCTTCGGCTTCCGTTACATAATCATCCGTTGAAAGAGAAAGCTTCTGATTTGAAATTCCGAATGCTCCTTTTTTATCAAAGTCAAATGCATGGTATCCGAAGCGCCCGTCATTTTTCTCAATGTCCACATCATAAATTGCCTTAGCGGAATACCTGGAAAGAATTTCGTTCATTCGGAACTGTTCTTCCAGCGGAACAAGGTAATCCATATGATCGACAACCGCCGTATCATAATAGAGACGGAAAATCGAAGCATACAAATCCACCGGCTGTCCGGTTGCATCATAACTGCCCCGAAGAATCGGTGACAGCTGATCCTCATCTCCGACAATCAGATAACGGGTATCCAGCGAATCATTTCTTCCGATTCCGGATTGCAGCATGAGCATCGCATCCATGGTTCGAACCTGCGATGCCTCATCAATGATGACCACATCGAATCCCTCAAACTCCCATTCCGGACTGGCATATTTGTTATATCCTTTTATGGATTTCTGAATCTGCCAGCAGGTCGCACCCATAATGACACACTTGCTGCTGTTATCATAGGTATAGACAACACGCGAACTGACATCATCAAATCCCGTAAAATCTTTCACCAGGGTAACACCGGAAACCTCATCACCGTCCCCGTCACCCCACCGGTCAAGTTTATATAAACCGATTGCTGTATCCTCCGTCCCCTTCTTCTCGGCAATTGCAGAAAGCATGTTGTTGATTGCCGGGTGGGAATTCGCGGAAAGCAAAATAGAAATCTGTAAGTTCCGGCTTAAATAATATCTGCAAAGAGTAAGAACCGCTCTCGCAATGAAATCCGTTTTTCCGGTTCCGGGAGGTCCAAGTAAAAGCGTAATATTTTTTAAGAACAACTGCCGAAATGCTTTCTTCTGGGAATCGGTAAAATCTTTGCCATGATCATTCGGCTTAAAGGTAAGACAGGATGCAAGATCTTCTTCCCCGACATTTCGGACGGGCGCATACACTCTGTCGGGATATAAGAAACTGCTTTCACTTTCATTCTCCACATTCAAAGCAGTTTCCACTTTTTCTCCGTTAACATCCTTAAATCTTTCGTAAATATAAAGGATGGTTCCGTCTTCAAGCAGTTCTTCTTCCCCATCTGAGTCAAGTCCCTCGAAAGCTTCAAAGGATACCATGCGAACACCGTTTTCGGTGTATGCATGAAAGGAATCAATTCCGTAAAGCTTTTTAATATGCGGATCCTCAGGATTCTTATAAAACTGCGGAAGAGGATATTTGCCATTTTCCTGCGCCATACTTAAATGCAAAAGTTCCTCTCTTGCAGCATCATCTTCTGCGCGGTGCATAAGACCTAAGAACATATCTTTTTTAAAATAAGCTTCCGAATTGATAATTTCGCATTCATACCGATATCCCGGAACATCCCCGATATCCCTGATATATGTTTTCTTTTTGGGAACATATGTTCGACCAATAATTCGAACCTTTGCAATCTGGCCTTCCTCCGCCATCTGCTCCGGATCTTCCATACGAATTCTTCGGATATCACGAAATGTTAAAAGACTTTCATATCTGCTCTCTGTCAGTAATTTGGCGGCACGCTCATTACGGGCAAGCTCATACTCCGACAAGGTGAATTTATCCGGCCAAAATTTTAAAGCCGTCTGATTTCCGTGACGGATTGCACCGACGAGACTGTTCTGCGTTGACAGACGAATCCGGATATGTGTCCGGATTCCATCCAGACTTTTTTCCTCATCCTTTACACGATGCGCCCATACATCATTAATGGCATCGCTCTTCATAACGTTTGAAATCTGATGATTATATTTATCCAGTCTTTTATAAACTTTTTTCTCACGATCACTGGAAAGAAGTGCATCGCTGATGGTTTCCAGATCATAACCGATATAGGCCGGAACGCAGTATAAGGTTTTGATCACATCCGTTAAAATAACCAGCGGAAAATTCATGCTCATCGAACCGCTTTGCTCTTCAACGTCCGTTACCATATGCTCTCCCATCAGCCAGAATAAAATTGCAAGAAGCTTTGCGCGATAATCTGCATCCCTGGTTCCGTCACCGTTTAAAAGTTCATCCAGCAGACATTCCTCAATATTAATATGCTCGTAGCTGTCCATGACATACGCCTGGACGGATACCTGATTGGAAAAGCTGTTATGTTCTGCATTATAATCACTGTATTTTTTCAAAATCGCATAGAGACTCTCCATAAAAGAGCGAATGGTTTCATCAATTTCATCCGGCGATTTTGCAAGAAAAATTTCTTCTTTGTTGTCCTCTTTGAAAACTTCCTTTGCAGCATAAAGCTTAATCCCGAGTGCAAACATTCTGTCCGTTGCTTCATCCCGCTGCGCGGTCAGAATCAGACGAATGTCTTCATAAACCGGCATGGTAAGAGA